>JBJTUI010000834.1:0-3474 GCA_046080625.1 Elainella sp.
AGCCGCAAGGACGACAGGACGATATGGCGCAGGCAAAATCCGGCTCGGCAGACCGGCAGCTCTCCCCCGAAAAAACCGCCGCAATTCTGGAGGGTGGGATGCGCGAGTTTCTGACGCATGGCTACGCGGCCACCAGCATGGATCGGGTGGCAATTGCGGCCAAAGTCTCGAAAGCTACGGTCTACAGCCATTTTCAGGACAAGGAAAGCCTGTTCACGGCCCTGATTCAGCGGCTGGTAAAGCAAAAGTTCCAGTCAATTTTTGGCGTTGCCGACGGCCAGCTCTGGCAGACACCGCCTGCTACCGTGCTGCGCAACATCGCCACCCATGCCCTCACGCTTGGCACCCAGGAGCCCCAGTTTCTCAACTTCATGCGGCTGATTTTGGGCGAGTCGGGCCGGTTCCCGCAGCTGGCCCAATCCTTTGTCACCCACATCGAGCAGACGGCCTTCAAGCAGCTCTGCCACTATTTCAGCAATTGTCCCCAGCTCCAGCTCAAAGACCCGGAAGCCACAGCCCGGATCTTCATCGGCGCAATCGTGCATTACATGATCGTCCAGGAAATGCTGCACGGCAAAGACATCCTGCCGATGGAGCAGGAGCGGATCATCAGCAGTTTAATCGACCTGATTGTTGGCGAAGATGCAGGTGGGGACGCAGGTGAGGAGGCATCCTCCAGCTGACCAGCTGGATTTCACAGCAGCAAAGTCCTGCATCCGGCTAGATTTCCCAGACCGGACTTGCTCGCATAGCCCGAATTCCTCCAGTTGACCTGCTAGATTAACGGCTTCGTTCTCGAAAGATTTTCTAGGCCAATCCCTTTGTGGCACCTTCAAAGTTCGCTCAAATATTCAATCTCTGATAGACAGTGTTTAGATTCTTCAGATGATGCTGGGGGTCGAAGCATTCTGCGATCTCTTCCGGCGAGAGCTGGGCCATCACCTGCGGGTCTTGGCTGATCAGCGCCTGAAAGTCACCGTCGGGCTGGTTCCAGGCGGTATGAGCGCAGCCCTGCACCACGGCGTAGGCAGCCTCGCGACCCATGCCTTTTTCCACCAGCTTCAGCAGCACCCGCTGGCTAAACACGACGCCGCCGTACAGGTTCATGTTCTGACGCATGTTTTCCGGGTAGACCAGCAGATTTTTGATCAGCTCGGTGGTTTCGACCAGCATGAAGTGAATCAGCGTACAGCAGTCGGGAAACATCATCCGCTCAACGGAGCTGTGGGAAATATCGCGCTCGTGCCAGAGGGCCACATCTTCCAGGGCCGCCACCGCATAGCCGCGAATGATCCGGGCCATACCGGTCAGTCGCTCGGACTTGATCGGGTTGCGCTTGTGGGGCATGGCCGACGAGCCTTTCTGGCCCTTCGAGAAATATTCCTCGACTTCCAGGACATCCGTGCGCTGGAGGTTGCGAATCTCAACCGCGAATCGCTCAATCGAAGCGGCCAGCAGGGCCAGAGCCTGGACAAACTCGGCGTGGTGGTCGCGGGAAATTACCTGGGTGGAAGCCGGATCGGGCCGCAGCCCAAGCTTCTGGCAGGTGAGAGCTTCGATCTGCGGGTCGATGTTGGCGTAGGTGCCGACCGCGCCGGAGATTTTGCCGACGGCGATCCGCTTGTGCAGTTCGCAGAGCCGCTCCCGATGGCGCAGCACTTCCGCCAGCCAGCCAGCCAGCTTAAAGCCAAAGGTAATCGGCTCGGCGTGGATGCCGTGGGAGCGGCCAATCATCACGGTGTCGCGGTGCTGCTGGGCCTGATAGCGGATTGCCTGGGTGAGATGCTCGACTTGGCCCAAAATCACGTCCAGACTGGCCACCAGCTGAAGCGCCAGCGCCGTATCCAGCATGTCGGAACTGGTCATGCCCAGGTGAATGTAGCGGCCCGCCTCGCCCACGTACTCGTTGACGTTGGTCAAAAAGGCGATTACGTCATGCTTGACTTCTTTTTCGATCTCCAGCACCCGCTGCGGATCAAAATTAGCCTTGGCCTTGATCGTCTCCACTGCCTCGGCGGGAATGTAGCCCAGCTCGGCCTGCGCTTCGCAAACCGCGATCTCAACTTGCAGCCAGGTCTGGAGCTTGTAGGCTTCCGTCCAGAGTTCGCCCATTTCGGGCAGGGTATAACGCTCTATCAAGGGTCTTGCCGCAAAATACAACTCACAATTGTACAACTCATTGGCGGTTGGGGCTGCGTTTGGCAATTTCCTCGGTTTTCAAGCTATTGTCTTCAACCGCTTGACCTTGTCCCAGGGGCAAAGTGTTTACTCAAATTACGGCAGTCCCGCTAGCGCCCTTGAAAGGAGCCCCGATGCTGAGAATTAGCGATTTTGCCCAACTGAGCCGCGTTTCCCCCAAAGCCCTGCGGCTCTATGACCGGCTCGGCCTGCTCAAGCCCATGCGGGTGGATCAGGACAATGGCTACCGCTTCTACTCAGCAACTCAGCTGCCCCGGCTCAACCGCATCCTGGTGCTGAAATCCCTCGGGTTTTCCCTGGAACAGATCGGCCAACTGCTGGACGAGCAGCTGACGCCTGAAACCCTGCGCTCTCTGCTGCGGCTGAAGCAAACTGAAATTGAGCAGCGGCTAGCCGACGACCGTGCCCGCCTTCAGCAAATAGAAACCCGTTTACAAGAACTCGAACAGGAGGGAAAAATGACCTACGACGTTGTGCTCAAACCCGTTGCCACCCAGCTCGTGGCCGCCACCACCGGCATGATTCCTAACTACGACGACTGTGGCCCCGTCTTCGACCGGATGTTTGATCGGGTCTACGCCTACTGTCAGCAGCAGGGCGTGAAGCACTATGGGGCAGGCATCTCGATTTACCACGACGGCAAGCTGCGGGATCGGGATCTGCCGGTTGAAGCCCTGCTGCCCATCGACGGCCCAATCCCCAGCCAGGAGCCGATTTGGGTCTATAGCCTGCCCGGCTGGGACAGTATGGCCACGGTTGTGCATCACGGCCCGTTCTCTGGCCTGGGACAGGCTTACAACGCCCTGCTGACCTGGATCGAACAGAACAACTACCGCATCGTTGGCTCTACCCGCGAGCTCTACCTCCAGTATGAGCGCCAGGGCGACCCGGCCCAATTCGTTACGGAGGTGCAGGTGCCGGTCGAGCCGGTCTGACTCAGCGGCCCAGAAACTCCAGCAGGGCGTGGTTGAACTGGTCGGCGTGGGTGACGTTAAGACCGTGCGGCCCGCCCTCAATCACAACCACTTCGCTCTGGGCCAGCGCTGCGTGCGCCCGTTTGCTGCCCACTTCACGCAAAGGCGGCAATATCACAGCAGTTCGATTACAGCGCTTCTCGAAGAGTAAACCGCTGCTAGGCTTTGTTGCATGAAGAGGGGTTGCGGAGGTGGAGCGGCATGGTAAGTTTCAGTTACCACACAAAAAGTAATTGCTCAACCTAGACAGAATAGGGGGTTCAGACCTCTTGCCGACCATTTTCAGAAATTTTCTGCAAGC
>JBJTUI010000835.1:0-3673 GCA_046080625.1 Elainella sp.
TTGGCCTCGGCGGTTTTTTCCTGGATGCGCTTGGCGGCGTGATGATATTCCAGGCGGGTGTCGTAGCGCATATAGCCCACCACAGATTTTATTCCGAGGGTATTGCCCAGCAGGGCATGGCGGCTACAGCGCGGCATTGACACAATATGATCGACTTCCCGCAGGATGTTGGGAAGCATAATTCCCCGCTGCCAGTGGGAGTCGGGGGCAGGCTGTTCTTCATAGAAGCTGTCCCAGCCTGCTTCTTCAAAAAAGCTCCACTCGCCTCCGGCCTCCAGAACGGGCTGTAACAGCCCAGCACTCTTCGCCAGACTGCGGCTACTGCCTTTGCAGCCATCCGAACGCTGGTCGAGATGCCCAACCCCGCTCATGTCGCCCACTACCACCCGACCCGCGCCCTTTTCCCTGAGCAGGCGGATCATGCTGCCTAAAGCCAGAGGACTGGTAGTAGACGGGTAGGGTTTGCCGGAGTTGATCACTGGCTTGATGAATACGGTGTCACCAGGCTGGAGCCAGTTCAGGCTGTCAACAGCAAACGTCGCGTCGCGAATGGCCTGATCCATCTCCTGAGCAGAGGGATCTCGGTTCAAGGGCGCCAGACTGACAGTTTCGCGCTGCCCAGATTGGGGATTGATCGAGTTTTGCACCAGATTACGCCTTATAAATGCTGATCTAGCTGATTTATATAGATGTGAAACATTCATACCATGTCAATCTCTGAAAGTTATATGATCGTTTACCTATTTCCTGTAGAGTTCATTAAAGTAAGACTCAATCTTAAAAACGACCTTAAGATGGGACAGAACCCAACGTTCAAAAAGCGATTTTTAAGTATTTTGAAGGCGTGAACCTTGGCCTGTATTTTCAACAGCTAGATTCTCAACAGCCAGATTCTAAATAACCAGCCTGCCCGTTGAGTCAGCAGTCTGGAGGCGGTAGAGTAGTAGCTTTGGCAAGTCTTCTACGCTCATCTTCATGTCTCGCACTCCCTTCGATGCCTTCAGTAAACAGCTGCTGCAAGCCTTCCTCGACCCCCTGGGTCAGGTCAACCTCAACCGCGAAGTCCCCGGCGAACCCCGCTGGGTCGATGTCTGGTTTGAACCCGCTTCCCCATTCCAACCAGAAGACTCTGGCCTACTTGGACAAATGGCGGCAACCCCCTGTCTGTTTGAACCCTTCCGCGCCCAGCCGCCCGTGGTCCAACTGCTCAACTGCAAACACAAACTGTTCTCGGTGTTTGGCGAACTGCAACGGCAGGCGGAACGCGAGAACCGCACCATTCCCGATTCGCTAGAAGGCTTCCCTCGCCTCTGGGTTCTGGCTCCCTCGGCCTCTGAGGCTCTGCTGCAACGGCTGCGGCTGGAAGCTGACCCAAACTGGCCCAACGGCATCTACTTCGCCAGTGAAGCAGACCGCACCGCGCTGGTGGCGATCAACCAACTGCCTGCAACACCGGATACTCTATGGCTGCGACTTCTGGGCAAAGGGCGCACCCAGCAGCAGGCGATTACCGAGGTGTTAGCGCTGCCCCCCGAAGACCCGAATCGGCCCCTTGTTCTACAATTGTTAGCAACCTGGAAGATCAGCATGGAAGTGGGCGAGTTAGTCGAGCAAGAGGAGCAGGAGTTGATGATGCAGTTGAGCGAGGCCTACTTGGAGTGGGAGCAGCGCACCGAGCAGCGGGGCATTGAGCGGGGTATCGAGCAGGGCATTGAGCAGGGCATTGAGCAGGGCATTGAGCGGGGCATTGAGCAGGGCGAGCGATTGCTGATCCTGCGCCAGCTTACCCGCCGTGTCGGGCCACTGTCACCAGAGCTGCTGTCGCGGATTGAGGCGCTTGCTCTGGCCCAGTTAGAGAACCTGGGTGAAGCGCTGCTGGAGTTTGGGACAATCGCTGATTTAGAAACTTGGCTAGAGAGTCAGGCCGAAAGCGAATAGATGCCTACTTTGGAAAAGCTAGTTTGGAAAAGCACCCAAGCAGGGGGATTTCCTGTCTTGGAAAAGTCCTACAGCTAATGTTAAGTTGACTAGCCTACAGGCAGTGAGCCGACCTATGCCAAACCCTTTTCCGGGAATGAACCCCTACCTGGAACAACCCGAATTCTGGTCAGACTTCCACAACCAGCTAGTGGCGGCTCTCGCTCGCTCGCTGGTGCCGCGGCTAATTCCCAAGTATCGCGTTGTCACTGATAAATGGGTTTACAAGGTCAACGATGCTTCAACTATTGCGATTGGCAGACCCGATGTAGCAGTTCAACAGAGCCGGACAGATCGAACGATTGCTGCTTCTGGTCTAACCTCTGCGGTAGCGCAACCCATTCAGGTGATGGTGCCCCTATCAGCAGAAGTTCAACAGCCCTATCTCCAGGTGCGAGATGCAGCAACGCAGGAGGTTATAACGACAGTAGAGGTGCTCTCACCGGCCAATAAGCGCGGAGAGGGACGCAGAAAGTATGAGTTGAAACGCCAGCAAATTCTGGAAAGCCTGACCCATCTGGTCGAAATTGATCTATTGCGCGATGGCGAGCCGCTGCCGCTGGCAAATCAGGCGAATCAATTGCAGGCGATGCAAAGCCACTATCGAATTTTAGTCAGTCGCGCCCAAACTCGTCCTACAGCCGATCTTTATCCTTTTGATCTCAACGAGCCAATTCCACTATTCCCCCTACCGTTACGTCTAGAAGATCCAGAAGTTATTGTTGATCTACGCACAATCATCTCCGATCTGTATGAACAGCTAGGCTATGACTATTTCATCGACTATCGCAACCCACCACCAGCACCCTGGGTGACGGCAGATGTTGCTCCATTTGTCAATTTGAGTCGTTAGGCAATCACGACGAAGTCATTGCGGTTGAGCTGGGAGATGGCTGAAGGAATCCGGGCAAACAAACCGCCGCTGCCCAGTCCTGGTGCTGAACCGTTCTCGTTGTAGTACAGCTCTCCGGTGAACTGGCTGAACACGATTCGGGCGCTGCTCGCTCCTGCTGCCCCGGCTCCCGGTATCGCTACTGCCGCATAGTCACTCGCTACTAGCCCGTTGCCCACAGGACTCGCCAACGCCGTGAAGCTGCTCTTGCTCAAGACGATCTTGTCGCCTGCCGCTCGCACCCAGTCCACCACAAAATCGACGCCAAAGTCGGCAGTGGAGAAGGGCCTGCCTGAGGCAAACACAAAGCTATCAGCCCCAAAGCCGCCGGTCAGGATGTCGTCTCCGCCTCGACCGTTAAGGCTGTCGTTGCCCGCTAGACCGAGGATGCTGTTGTTGGTGGAGGTGCCAGTGAGGCTGTCGTTACGCAGAGTGCCGGTGAGGTTGAGCGGGTTGACAGTGACGCTGACAGTGGCAGGGCTGCTCTTGGCTCCGTTGCTGTCTGTGGCGATGTAGGTAAACGTGTCGGTGCCAGCGAAGTTGAGGTTGGCTTTGTAGGAGAGGGTGCCGTTGGGGTTTTGGGTGACGGTGCCGTTGGCAGGAGCGGTGAAGCTATCGAGGGAGAGGGTGTTGTTCTCTGGGTCTGTGTCGTTGCCCAGGACGGCGATGGTGACGGTTGAGTTATGGTTAGATCTGGTGTATGAGAAAAAGGAGAAAAAAAGGCGTATCCTGCTGAATAAGACAAAAAAGCTCAGACCAGGAATACACCATGAATAACGATAACCTGATTGAATTCAAAACACC
>JBJTUI010000836.1:0-3490 GCA_046080625.1 Elainella sp.
TATAGCTCAAATCGCTCATCTAGGTTAAGCTGCTGGTAGCTCATAGGGGTTCCTGGTTGTTGTGATAAACTTCAGGTTACCCTATGAGCCCTTGTCTGATGAGCTTTTAGAGGTGGTGCACTTCAGATTTGAATTGGCCAACAATGGCTTTTAATTCTGTGCCGTCTTCGCAGCAGTCGCCAGCGGAGCTAGATTTGCGCACGTCTGTAGCAAATCACTCTAATCGCACTGGTTGCACGGACCCATACGAAACTACTCACACGAATATTCACCCCAGTTCTCGCCAGGTTTCCTCCCATTTTTCTGGCAATTCTCCTGAAATCGAGCACCCGCTAGTTTCTCTTTTGATTCCGGCCTACAATGAAGCCGCTATTCTAGAAGACAATCTCCAGGCGCTCTGTGACTACATGCGGCATTTAGAGGAGGATTACCGCTGGGAGATTGTGTTAATCAACGACGGTAGCCGCGACCAGACCGCTGAACTAGCTGAAGCTTTTGCTGGACGTTATGCCAACGTCCACGTGATTCACCATGTCGTCAACATGGGGTTGGGGCAGGCGCTGCGCACCGGATTTGACCATTGCCAGGGCGATTACGTGATCACGCTCGATCTTGATTTGAGCTATGCGCCCGAGCATATCGAGCGGCTGCTGACCAAAATTCGCCAGACCCATGCCAAAGTGGTGGTGACATCGCCCTACATGAAGGGAGGCCGGGTCTCGAACGTCCCGGAGCTGCGAAAAATTTTAAGCGTCTGGGCCAATCGGTTTCTCTCGCTAGCCGCCCGGCGTAACGTGGCTACGCTCACCGGAATGGTGCGGGTCTACGATGCTCGGTTTTTGCAGGCTTTGAATCTACGCTCGAAGGGCATGGAGGTGAATCCTGAAGTGATTCACAAAGCTATGCTGATGGAGGAGCGAATTGAAGAGATTCCGGCCCATTTACACTGGCATAGCCAACCCGTGACAAAACCGGTTAGCCGCAAATCGAGTATGAAAATTCTGCGTCATACCTGGGCAATTTTCTACTACGGATTTGTCTTCAGGCCGGTGATGTTCTTCATTATTCCCAGTTTAATTTTCTTTCTGCTGGCGCTCTACTGTACTTTCTGGATGCTCATACGTTCCTGGGAGAGCCATCAGCAGATTATTCACACAACAGGAGCCCCACACTTTAGTGAAGCAATAGCTCTGGCATTTCAGCAGGCTCCCCACACTTTTATTATTGGCGGAATGCTGATGATGCTTTCAATTCAGCTGTTCAGCCTCGGAATTCTAGCGGTGCAAAGCAAGCGATATTTCGAGGAGATTTACTACTTGGGTAGCTCTATCTACCGCAACAGCCGCGCCCAGCGCAGCAGGCCATAGAACAACGGCTGCCGATCTGCTCGATTGTCGAGTTCAGTCGCGCGGCTCCAGCTATCAAGTTTTTCGAGTTTGACAGGTCAGGATGGGCCAGAGATCGGCCCTGAAAAGCGGATTCAGGCTGTGCATTTTTGCAGCAGAGCTTGTTCCGCAGGAAGTTGACAACCGAACGTTGACAATCAAACGCTATCAGCCTGTCCAGTATGGGGTGGGTCTACTGTTTAATTCAGCATTAGGAGATATTCATGGTTAACACGCTGCCAACCCAGCAAACCGCTGCCCCGTTTTTGAAGCTGCCTTCTGATCAGGATGCATCCGGGCGGACGCTTGGCGCTGAGGAAATTGCCTATGTGACCGAAGCAATTCTCAGCGGCACCCTCACCAGCACCAAAGGTACTTTCGTCAAAGTGTTAGAAAAGCAGTTTGCCGAGCTGTTGGGCGTCAAATATGCCTATGCCTGCAATTCCGGTTCTGCCGCAGTTAACACGGCGATTGCCGCCATTGATCCAGAACCCGGTGACGAAATCATCACCACCTCGATCACCGACATGGGCGCTCTGACGCCGATTCTCTATCAAGGTGCCATCCCCCGGTTTGCCGACGTAGACCCGATCACCTGGAACGTCACGGCAGAAACTATCGAAAAATGCCTGACCGACCGCACCAAGGCGATCATCGTCACCCACCTGTTTGGCAACCCCTGCAACATGACCGAGATTCTAGCGCTGGCCAACAGGCGCGGCATCCCGGTGATTGAAGACAGCGCCCAGGCATTTCTGGCCCAGCACAACGGTCAATATAGCGGCAGCATGGGAGCGATTGGCTGCTTCAGCCTACAGCAGGGCAAGCATATCACAACAGGCGAAGGCGGCATCGTCACCACCAACGACGAAGCGCTGGCCCGCCGCATGTTCCTCTATATCAACAAAGCCTTTGGCTACGGCGATCCCAAACCCGACCACTACTTCATCGCCCTCAACTACCGGATGAGCGAACTCCAGGGAGCCGTCGCCGCCGCCCAGATGGCCAAACTGCCGGAAATCGTCAACCGCAGACGCCAGACCGCCCGCAAGCTGACCGAACAGCTCCAGGGACTCCCCGGCATCGCCACCCCCTACCACGATCCGCGCAACGTCCACGTCTACTGGAAATACTGTCTGCGGGTTGACAGCCAGGTGATTGCTGACGGAGCCGTCGGGCTCGCCAAAAAGCTGAAAGAAGAGAAGGGCATCTTCTCCGCACCGCGCTATATCCAGAAACCCGCCTTCCAGTGCGAGATTTTCGAACAGCAGCGCACCTTTGGCAACTCGCGCTGGCCCTTCACCCTGGCCGCCCCAGAAGCCGTAGACTACAGCCCGGCCCATTTCCCCGGCACCTTCAGCGGCCTAGAGCAGGTTCTGGTGCTGCCCTGGAACGAAGCCTATACCGACGAACATATCGACTACATTGCTGACGCCGTTCGCCAGGCCGTAGCAGGTTTGCAGTAGGTAAGCCTGCCCTAACTGCATCAATCAACGCCTTCCTGATTCGCGCCTACAGCCTTTTCGCCTCCTAACCTTCCTCATCGCAGACCAGTCACCAAACTTGGAGGTCCGCAGACAGCTGCTGTCAAGGCTGTAGCAGGTTATGCAGTTTTTTCGCTTGGACGCTACTTAGTTTGATTTGCTTCCTCCATTCCTCCATTCCTTCATTCCTTATTTTTGGACCTCAACCATGAGTCATACAAACGTTAGATTTGGCCTCGTTGGCGCAGGCGGCATTGCCCAATCCTACCTGCAAGCCTTCGAAACCTGCACAGCTGCCGAACTCGTCGCCGTCGCCGACCTGCGCTCAGAAGCAGCCCAGGCCATGGCCGAAAAAGCCGGTTGCCCCAGCTTCAGCTCCCACCTCGAAATGGCCGACGCCACCGAACTTGACGCCGTCATCGTCTGCACCCCGCCCACCAGCCATCCCCAAATCTGCATTGACTTCCTAGAGCGGCAGATTCACGTGCTCTGCGAGAAACCGCTCAGCGTCGATGTAGTCAGCGCCCTGAAGATGCAGGAAGCCGCCCAGAAAGCGGGCGTGATCTTGACCATGGCCTCCAAATTCCGCTACGTCGAAGACGTGATTCGGGCCAAGAGCCT
>JBJTUI010000837.1:0-3899 GCA_046080625.1 Elainella sp.
CAGGTCGAGTGGAATTTGAAACTGGTTGTCCATGTCTATTCCCAAACTCATCTGCTCTGATCATGACATAAGCGCTCAGCCGTGCTTGTTCCCACACACTAGATGTAGAAAGACACCACGGCAATTCTGGAAGAACCAGAATTTCTCACCAGGGTTGGCGTAGTCAAAGTGGCGCTCGATCCGAGTCGAGCCGACCGGGTGCTGCGGCAAATGCTGAACGAGACCGGGGTCGATATTCTCAGCCGCGCCGATGTCGAGCGGGTGGTCTGGACCGGCAGCCAGCTGGCCGGAATTCAGCTGAAGCGAGGCGAAACCTACTCGGCCAAACAGTTTATCGACTGCACCGTCAACGCCCAGCTGGTCCAGCTGGCAGGTATTCGCAAGCTGCCGGGCTACGCCAACCTGGGCCTGCCCGACTCGGAGCTGTCCACCACCCTGGTATTTGAAACCTTAGGGATCACGCCCGCCATGCTGCGCACCGCCGAAGACTCCTACCTGCGCCGCCTCACCAACCCCAACGATGCCGAAGCCCAGCGCTGGCTTGACATCGCTTCCGGCAACGACAGGCAGCTACGTCAGCAAATGGTGCGCGACCTTTACTGGCCCAACGGCCAGCTCAAACGCATGGACATTGGCACCGACTACATCGATGTCTACAGCGAAGCCCTCTCGATTGCCTACCACTCGTTTCGCGGCACCAAGATGTCCCTGCCCGAAACCGGCACCATCTTCGACAACCCGAATATCGCCATCCTGCCCGGCAACCGCCTGTCCTGGAACGGGCTGCTGTTCTTTGTCACCGCCGCCCAGGCCGAAGCCTTGGCCCGCAACAACGCCAAACCCACGCCCGCCATGCTGACCGAAATGAGCTTTGTCGAT
Organism: Elainella sp.; assembly: GCA_046080625.1. Lineage (GTDB taxonomy): Bacteria > Cyanobacteriota > Cyanobacteriia > Elainellales > Elainellaceae > Elainella. The sequence continues at coordinate 880 of JBJTUI010000837.1, forward strand.
CGCTGGGTCCGTAGCCTGGGTGCTACTACTGTGCGGCCCGCTATCGAACTCTATATCCGTCATGCGGGCAACATTACTGGCGTGCTAGAGCCGCTGCCCGCTGCCCAGATGATGGCGGGTGGGGTCTTCAACGCCGACGCCCTGGGGTCATTTGGCTATGCCTTCGACGCTCGGGGCGGAATTGTGGGCATCGACGAACGCGCTCTGGCGGTAGGAGCCCCCAAGCCCCATTTCAAAACACCCCTGTTCAATATCGGGATTCGCCATGCCCTGCTGAAAGACATCCCCAACCTGGCTGTTCTGGGACCGGCTACCGGATTTGACGGCAAAGCCAGCACCGCAGGCCGCATCGTGGAGTATAACGTCGGCGTCGGGCAAGCCATCGGGATTGCCGCCTGTCTGGCCCTGCTGACCAACCGGGCCATGAGCAGCTTCAGCAACAGCGAAATCCGCAGTGTGCTGGTGGCTACGGGAAGGTTGCCCAAGATTTACGGCGTCACCGATCGGGAAGAAGCCGCCACCGTTGCCCTGTTTGAGAAGCTGATGGGTGTACCCATCTACACGGTTTGATTTTCATGATTTGCTCCAGATGGTTTAAGCTAGACGGCTGCGACCTGTCGAAACCCGCGCTTGCAGGATTTTTGTCACTATTTTTGTCTAGGACTGCCCCAGGATTGATTTTTTTCAGTACAGTAAAGAGCAACTTTGCCGTTTGGCCGAATTTCTCCGGGTTTTCTCCCCCAGCCTCTTGATTTTCGAATTTAAGCTAGTATATTTGTACCAAGCGATCATGGCAGCCTGTGTATATTAAGCGTGTAGAACTGACTAACTTCAAGTCCTTTGGAGGCACCACAGGAGTACCGCTGCTGCCTGGTTTTACAGTGATTTCTGGCCCCAACGGCTCCGGTAAGTCAAATATTCTAGACGCGCTGCTATTTGCCCTGGGCCTCTCCAGTTCGAAGGGGATGCGGGCCGAGCGGCTGCCCGATCTGGTCAACCAGGCCCAATCGAGCCGAGGCCGGGCAGTGGTTGAGGCCAGTGTCAGTGTCACCTTTGCCCTGGAGGCCGAAGATATCCAGCGGGTGCTGGAGTCCGATGATGAGAGTTTGGCTCCTGGTGAGGCCAGTGCTGGTGAGGCCAGTCATACGGACGACGAGGCGGATGAACATCCGGCTGGGGGTAACGGCGCGACGGGCTTGAATGACCCCAATGGGCAAGGCTCCAATGGGCATGGTTCTAACAGGCAAGGTTCTAACGGCTCTAATGGGCAAGGCAACTCTAATGGGCACAGCGACCCGCAGGGTACTCAAACTGGTCCCATCGAACTCCAGTCCCTGGCGGAATGGACCGTGACTCGCAAGCTCCGCGTCACCCAGCAGGGCACCTACACCTCGACCTATTCGATCAACAGCCAGCCCTGTACCCTGACCGAACTGCACGAGCAGCTCCAGAAGTTCCACGTCTACCCGGAAGGTTACAACGTCGTGCTGCAAGGCGACGTCACCAGCATCATTTCCATGAACCCGCGCGAGCGCCGCGAAATCATTGACGAACTGGCTGGGGTGGCCGCCTTCGACCGCAAAATCAACCAGGCCAAGGAAAAGCTAGACGCGGTGAAGGAAAGAGAGGAGCGGTTTCGGATCGTGGAGCGCGAGCTGGCCGCCCAGCGCGACAAGCTTTCCCAGGACCGGATCAAGGCCGAACGCTACCAGCGGCTGAAGGCCGAACTCCAGGACAAATCTCAGTGGGAGGCGGTTTTAGTCTGGCAGGCCCAGGTGAAGCAGGCCGAGCAGATCCAGGCCCAGATCGCTGCCGGAGAGCGCACCACCACCGAGCTGGCCGAACGGCTGACGGCGATGGCCGAGGAAATTCGGCAGGCCACGATCCAGCTAGATCAGCTCAACCAGCGGGTCAAGGCATTGGGCGAAGACGACCTGCTGGCCCTCCAGTCTACCCTGGCCAGCCGCGAAGCCGAACTCCGCCAGCTCCAGCGCCAACAGCAGGAGCTCGCCACCAGCCGTCAACAGAGCGCCGCCAGCCTGGAGCGCACCCAGCAGGATATTCAGGAGCATCTAGCTCAGATTGAGCGTTTGGGCCAGGAAAAACAGCAGGTCGAATCCCAGGATTTGCTGCGGCTGAGGACTGAGCGGGATCAGGCCCAGCAGACCCTGGAGCAGGAGCGCGAGGCGGCCAGCGCCATTGCTTCGGCCTCAGATGCCTGGATTCAGGAACAGACGGCCCTGCGCCATCAGATCGAAGCCCTACAGCAGTCCCTGGAGCCCCAGCGCACCGAGCAGGCCCGCCTCCAGGAACGCACGGAACAGCTCCGCCTCAAGATCCAGGAGCAGACCCAGGCGCTGGAGTCCCTGACGGGCGAAATTGCCGCCAAGCAGAGCGAGCGCAGCCAGGCCGAGGCCAAGCTGATCACGGCCATTCAAGACCTGACCGGGCTGGAGCAATCCCTGGCCGCTGCCGAACGCGAACTCCAGCTTCAGCAGGACACCCAGACGCGGCTCTTAAACGAACAGCGCGACAAACAGCGCCAGCTCGACAAGCTAGAGGCCCAGGCCCAGATCATCCGCGAGTCTCAGGGCACGGGCATCAGCCAGATTTTGACCGAGGCGGGGCTGCCGGGGATCTGTGGGCTAGTGGCCGAATTGGGCCGGGTGGATGCCCAGTATCAGCTGGCTCTAGAAATCGCCGCCGGAGCCCGACTCAGCTATCTGGTGGTGGAAGACGACAGCATCGCCGCCGCCGGGATTGAGCTGCTGAAACGCCAGCGGGCCGGACGAGCCACCTTCTTGCCGCTCAACAAAATTCGGGCCGGGTCGCCCCTGTCTCTGCCCAAGTGGAACCGGCCCGACGGCTTCATCGACCTAGCCAGCAGCCTGATCGACTGCGACGAGCGCTACCGCGAGGTGTTTGCCTACGTGTTTGGCAACACGGTGGTGTTCAGCAATTTGCAGGCGGCCCGCAAGCAGATGGGCCAGTATCGGATTGTCACCCTGGACGGCGAGCTG
>JBJTUI010000838.1:0-2788 GCA_046080625.1 Elainella sp.
AGTGGCGCTTTGCCATTCTGCTACTATGGGCTAGAAACGCCGAAAAGCAGGTAATATCATGCCACTCACAGTCACGCCAGAGGCAGGCCGGTTTCAGCAGGATGTGAAGCTGGGTCGAGTTCTGGTTGTTGAGGACGAAGAACTTATCCGTGAAACAATTGCCCTCGCTTTGAGTGAGGAAGGTTACGAAGTTTTAGTTGCTGAAGATGGCCGCAAAGGGCTGGAAATTGCTGCTCAAGCTGGCGAGTCGGGCCAGGGTGGAATCAAGGACCTGGATCTGATCATCCTAGATCTGATGTTACCCTACGTGAATGGCCTTGACCTCTGCCGCCTGGTGCGCCACGAAGGCAGTAGCGTTCCTATTCTGATGTTGAGCGCCAAGGGCACCGAAACCGACCGAGTGGTGGGCCTGGAAGTAGGGGCAGATGACTACCTGACCAAGCCGTTCGGCATGCGAGAGCTGATTGCCCGCTGTCGAGCCCTGCTGCGGCGACACCGTCGCACCCAGATGCAGTCCCAGGAGCCGACCCTGCGGTTTCACGAAATTGTCCTTTATCCCCAGGAGTGCCGCGTCACGATTCGGGGCGAAGAGGTCAGCTTGTCGCCCAAGGAATTTCGGATTCTGGAGCTGTTTATGGCCAACCCCCGCCGGGTCTGGTCTCGTGAGCAGCTGATCGAACGAATCTGGGGGCCAGACTTCATGGGCGATAGCAAAACTGTCGATGTCCACATTCGCTGGCTGCGGGAAAAGCTAGAGCTTGACCCGAGTCGGCCCGAATATCTCTTGACCGTGCGTGGGTTTGGCTATCGGTTTGGCTAGGGCCATAGCTTAGGTTTCAGCTTTAGGTTTCAGCTAAGGTAGTAGTGAGTGATTTCCTGTTGGCTTGTCCATTTTCTTAGGCTTCAAGGCAACCGAGTCAACCTACCGTGGCAATCCCTGACTTTCTACTTGGCTTTCTGGTTGGAATAGTCCTGCTGATCTGGCAGCGAGTGCGGCTGAATGCTCGTCTGAAGCAGATGCTGCAAAAGCTCCAGTCCCACAGCAGCCCCTCTCCCTTTCCCCTCGCCTCCCAAGTTTCTCTGGCCATTGCCCAACAGCGCCGCGACCAGGTCCAGCTTCAGCAGACCATTGATGATCTGCGCTACGTCCTCCAGTCGGCTCCGATCGCCTATCTACAAGTAGACGATGAAAACCGCCTGCTCTGGTGTAACGCTAAGGCTGGGGCAGTTTTAGGCATCGACCCAACGCCCTCAGGGGCTAAACCACGCCTGCTGCTGGAGCTGGTGCGCTCCTATGAGCTGGACGATCTAATCGAGCAAACGCGCAACGCTGATCAGATTTGCCAGAGCAATTGGACCTTTTATCCCACCAGCGCAGACCCGACCAACCTGTCAGAGCAACCCGCGATGACCCTCCAGGGCTACGGACTGCCCCTGAGCAATAGCGAAGTCGGAGTTTTTCTGGAGAACCGCCAGGAAATTGCTGCCCTGATTCAGCAGCGGGATCGCTGGACCTCAGATTTGGCCCACGAGCTGAAAACACCGCTCACCTCCATTCGCCTCGTCGCCGAAACCCTGCAAACCCGCCTTGATCCCAGTCTGCGCACCTGGGTTGATCGGTTAATTAACGAAACCGTGCGGCTGAGCACCCTGGTGCAGGACATGCTCGATCTCAGCCAAATGCAGCGGGGATCAACCCGCTCCCTGCATCTCAGTTCTACCGATCTGGTGCAGCTGATCTATTCGGTCTGGCACAGCCTGGAGCCCCTGTCCCGCCGCAAACACCTGAGTCTCGACTATCGCGGTCCCCAGCAGCTCGTGATGCAGCTCGACGAAGCCCGGATTCACCGGCTGTTAATCAACCTGCTCGACAACAGCATCAAATACAGCCCGGTTGACCAGTCGATTCGGGTGAAGCTGACCCAACAGGAGGCCATCGACGGCGCGAGCCCGACCCTTGTCTGTTTAGAGGTGATTGACTACGGCCCAGGATTTCCTGAAAAAGCGTTGCCTCAGGTGTTCGAGCGATTTTATCGGGCCGACCCCTCCCGGTCACGCCTGATCCCGGCGGATGAGCTGGCCCTGAATCGGGGCCGAACTGGGGGCCAACCCGGCCCAACTTCGGGCGGCTCAGGCAATCCGGCTTCTCAGCTAGACGAGCCGCAAGCAGAACGTCGAGACAGCTCGAGCCAGGGAGGCAGTGGCCTGGGCCTCTCAATTGTGCGGCAAATTGTCGAAGCCCATCAGGGCTCGGTCAGCGCTGGCAACCACTTCGAGACGGGCGGAGCCTGGCTACAGGTGCGCCTGCCCCAGAAACAGTCGCCCTAGAGGGCACGCCATCTGCTCCAGGTAGTTCAACAAAATTTACTAAGTTTTTAATTTCAGAACGCCCGAATTGCAGCCGCAGCTTCGTAGAATAGCAAAGCCGTTTGTAATATTTGTACATAATTCCGCCAGCCGCCGATTTGACCACCTCTTGGGCCTGCCCAGGAAACGTTACGTGATCCTGAATCTAAAGCCAGCCTCGATCAAGTCCGAGCCAGCAGCTTACCCAGCTCGCCCTCAGAGTGACTCGGAAAAGACTAGGATCAAGAAGTCCGAGATCGAGCCAGCAGCTTTTTTGACCAGCTTCGTTGATCGCCTCCTCTAGGGCAACCTGCCTACCATGACTGAAAGACTGCAAAAAATTCTCTCCCAGTGGGGTGTTGCCTCGCGCCGTCAGGCCGAAGCGATGATTCTGGCTGGGCGGGTGAGGCTCAACGGCGTCACGGGTGAGCTGGGTCAAAAG
>JBJTUI010000839.1:0-6730 GCA_046080625.1 Elainella sp.
CAGGTCGAGTGGAATTTGAAACTGGTTGTCCATGTCTATTCCCAAACTCATCTGCTCTGATCATGACATAAGCGCTCAGCCGTGCTTGTTCCCACACACTAGATGTAGAAAGACACCACGGCAATTCTGGAAGAACCAATACTCTCCAGAAACGTATTGATGGGAAATTCAGCAACAGTCTGGGCTGGAACCGGAACTGACGGGGTAGCGGCAAAAATATCGGGAAGACCGGATGACATGATGGGTGAATGGCTCCAGAGAATAGCTGGTGGGTTGAAGTTCTGATTGAACAGGCGAAGCCTTGACCTACACTCTTGCCCTACACTGAGGACGTTCAGAATTTTCGCCCCTGCTGTTTAGCTTCAGCTGTTGATTGTAACCCATGGCTCAATTGTCCCAACCCAGCCCCCGCGAGATTTTAGCGGCTCTGCTGCCCCAGCTGCGGATCGCGGCGGCCTATGCTCAGCAGATTCAAACGCGGATTGTGGCCCAGCCGTCTAAAGAAACAGATAATTTCCTTGCCGCGGCCCTGAGCGACGCCGACCTCTCGATCCAAACGTTTATCGAAGTCACTCTGCTGGGTCTGTTTCCCCACCTGCGCTTCTACGGAGAGGAGTACGAGAAAACTTATAACACAAAGTACTTCAGGGGGATCGATTTGGGTGAACAGGACGACTATTTGATTACCCTCGACCCAATCGACGGCACCCGCTTCTACCTGGACGGCCACAGCAATTATCAGATCATTCTGGCGATTCTCAACCGTGACGACTACGAGGCCGCAATCGCCGTTTCTCCCGCCCAACAGTGCTACAGCTATGCCTTGCGGAATGGGGGCTGTTGGCAGGGGGCTCTGACCGACGATCTGGCTGCCTGTCAGCCCGTCACCGTGACAGACACCAGCGCCACCGTATTTCTGGGCTGGGATTTGCAGGCCCTAAAACCTATTCTGGAGCCCCACTATCGGGCTGTAGACATTACCCGTGACTATTCCAGCGCTGTCCAGATCCCGGCGATCAACGGTATTCTGACTGGCGAGATTGCTGGAGCCGTGCTGAAGGCGGGCCAGTGGATCGACAGTGCTGCCTTGGCCTTTATGGCGCGAGAGGCCGGAGCTGTTGTCACAACCCTCTCAGGCGAACCACTGCCGCCGCTGCACAGCTGCCGGGACTACCGCCGTTCTGGTGTGCTGATTGCCGCCTCACCTGAAGTGCATCAGGATTTGCTAGCGGCCTTGGCCCTGCCTCAAGCCTAAACCTCGCAACTAAACTTCAGAACCCGAACCTCAGAACCCGAACCTCAGAACCCAACCTCAGTTCTGGTCAGGCTCCTCCTCGTGCCACAGGCGCTCTAGCTGGTAGCGCCATGCTTCCAGCACCTGACCGCGCGACTGTTCGTTGTCGTCAATGTCACCCATAACGCCCTCTTCGTAAAACCGGCCCAGGGTCTGCATCGTGGTTTCCAGAGATTGACCTTGCAGCTTGGCCGCCCGAATAATCTGCCGGATCTGGATTTCGGCCAGCTGATTAAAGGAGCTGCTGAGGCCGCGCTGGTGTAGCTCGACCAGGCGCAGGATCGCCTGCTGAAAGTCCTCAAGGGTGAGGCTGGCCAGGGCATGTTGGTAGACGCCCCAGAGCAGACCCTGAAACAGGGCGTAGCGGACCTCCTGGGTTTCGTCGAAGTTGGCTTCCAGCAGCTGTTGCAGGTAGGGTTCGGCAGATTGGGCCGGGGCAATTGTGACGAGCGCCCGCAGCCAGGACTGATCCTCCGACAGCAGCACCAGCAAGCGAAACTCCTCGCCTTCGACCTGCCAGGATTCTGGCTCTGCGACCTGCACAGCGTTGTTAAACAGGCTCTGGAGCGTGGTGGTTATTTCAGATGGCGTCATGACCCAATCTCGGCTGCAAGCTTGCGTTCTCCTAACGGTTGTACCATGGCCTGTGGTGCAAATGCGGACCGTCTGCTAGTTTAGGCACAGTTTAGTTTAGGCACAGTTTAGTTTAGGCACGGTCCCGCAGCTCGCGGCAGAACAGGACGGAAAAGAAAACAAGGCAAAAAGAATAAAAAAGGACGCAGAGCCTGCGTCCCTGAAATCAGAATTGAGTCAAGCCACTAGCCCGCCTGACCTGTAGGCCAGCAGCAGGCCAGAGGCAGAGCCAGCTATTTGTTGGGTTGGGGGGTCATACGCAGATAGGGCTTGATTTCGGTGACGCCCTTGGGAAACTTCTGCTTGGCTTCTTCGGTGGGAATGGAAGGCACAACCACGCAGTCTTCACCGTCTTTCCAGTCGGCAGGGGTGGCCACGCTGTAGTCATCCGTGAGCTGGAGCGAGTCGATCACGCGCAGAATTTCGTCAAAGTTGCGTCCGGTGCTGGGGGGGTAGGTGAGCGAGAGGCGGAGCTTGCGCTGCGGGTCGATCACAAACACAGTCCGCACCGTCACCTTAGCGTTGGCGTTGGGGTGGATCATGTCGTACAGGTCGGACACCTGTTTGTCGGGGTCCGCCAGAATCGGGTAGTTGAGCTTGGTGCTCTGGGTTTCTTCGATATCGCCGACCCAGCCGTTGTGGGAATCCACATCGTCTACGCTGAGGGCAATCACCTTGACGTTGCGCTTGTCAAATTCGGGCTTGAGCTTGGCAACGGTACCCAGTTCAGTGGTGCAAACGGGCGTGTAGTCAGCCGGGTGCGAGAACAGCACTACCCAGCTATCGCCAGCCCAATCGTAAAAGTTGATTTCGCCCTCGGTCGAGCTTTGAGTAAAGTTGGGAACCGTATCGCCCAGTCGCAGTGATGCCATAACTGAAATTCCTGTCTGTTACTTCAACAACAATTTAGAACATTTAGTGCGCTTTCCATCATCCCACAAAACCACGGTTTTCCGAGCGGACATCAGGTATTCTTAAAGATTTGATGACTTCGTTAAGCTTCGCAACTAAAACTGTTACCAAAGTTTAGTCAAACGTAACCTTTTGCAAGCTTGATAAGCCTGAGCCTCGAAATAAGATGTAAGCTACAGCGATCCCTTCAGAAGGTTAGCTGCTTTCACGCTCTGCTTGTATTCACACCCTGCTTGTGAACGCTGTATCCCTGGCACTTACTCTCTGGCACTGAGGTGAATGGATGCTCCCTATTCTGCATCAAATTCTCTACGAACTGATTCGGCTACTGCAACCATTGTTCGTTCCAATCTGCTTCGTGCTGGCCTGGCTGCTAGTCGTGGCCGTGATCTGGAGCGTGATTTCGGCCCTGGGAGCGGCAATTCACAGCGCCAAGATCATGCACCGTATTCCCTGTGCCAACTGCCAGTTTTTTACCAACACCCACTATTTGAAATGCCCGGTGCATCCCAGTACTGCCCTTTCCCAGGAGGCAATCAACTGTCCAGACTATCGGTCCTCTGGCTACAAGGCGCTGATCGAGGAGTAGGGTAATGCTGATTCGCAGCTTGGGAGACTGCCCAGAATTTGTGGCTGGCGATGCCACGCTGCTGCGCGAATTGCTCCACCCCGACAAGCAGTCCGTTCAACTGCGCTATAATCTGGCCCATGCGATTCTGGCGGCAGGCCAAACTTCGACGCCCCACCGCCTCAAAACCTCTGAGGTCTACTACGTGCTGAGCGGTCGAGGCGAAATGCATATTGATCAGGAAACTCAGGTGATTCAACCGGGCGATGCGGTCTATATTCCTCCTGGGGCCAGACAGTATGTGCGCAATCTGGGTTCCGAGGCGCTGGTCTTTCTCTGTATTGTCGATCCTGCTTGGCGGGCCGAAGACGAAGCCGTTGAGCTACCTGGCTGCTGAGCCAGCTTCAGATCTGACGCCGAGCTGCCTGAACCGGGCAGCTGACTCACTGAGATGCGTTTTCCTAATCTGTTCGATTGGAAACCCAAAAAATTATGAAGCAGATCGGTCGGGATCGTGTCCTGCGATACAGAATAAGCACAAGGGAAATTGATGAAATCTTAACAACTTGCATTTTCGGCATTTGGCGGCTTATGTGCCGTAGTTCCCTGGGTAGAAATTTGGATGAGATAGCGCTTCTGGCCCTATGGGACAGATAGTCACTACTGTTTCTCAAGCTCTCAGGGGTGATGCGGGGTGCGGGGTTGCTCTCCCTATCCGAATCGTTCGGCTCTGCTCTGTCTCACGCGCAGATTCAACCTCGTCGAAACTTGAAGGAACTTCTTGCAATGTCTAAATCAGTACACAATGTTAGGAGGAAGGGCCGGGGAACTCCCGAATGGGATGCGCCGGTCGTTTCTACGCTGCGGAAAAAATTAAAGAAACTGGCCTATTTAACACCTGCCTGGCAAGCCTGTATTCCACTGGCCATTTTGATTGTGGGAGCAACAGCGCTCTCTGCTTCAGCCCAAACCACTGCCACTCCAGAGCAGCTAGCTGCCGATCTCAAGGTCGGACTGGATACGATGTGGGTGATGGTTGCTGCCATGCTGGTCTTCTTCATGAATGCTGGCTTCTGTATGCTAGAAACCGGCTTCTGTCGCCAAAAGAATGCTGTGAACGTGCTGGCCAAGAACCTGATCGTGTTCGCAATGTCCACCATTGCTTTCTGGGTTTTGGGTTTTGGTCTGATGTTTGGCAACGGCAACGGCTTTATTGGCGGCGAGGGGCTGTTCCTCCTCTCTGGGGCTGACGCTAGCCCGGCAACGGGTGATGCCTACCAAGGTGCCTACAGCTCCCTGAGTTGGGCCGGGGTGCCACTGCTGGTGAAGTTCTTCTTCCAGCTGGCCTGCGCCGGAACTGCCGCCACGATCGTGTCTGGCGCAGTGGCCGAGCGGATTAAATTTGTGGACTTCCTGGTCTTCAGCCTGCTGCTGGTCGGGGTTGCCTATCCCCTGACAGGTCACTGGATCTGGGGCGGCGGCTGGCTGGCTAAAGCGGGCTTCTGGGACTTTGCGGGTTCCACCGTGGTTCACTCTGTGGGCGGCTGGGCTGCGCTGATGGGCGCTGCCTTCCTCGGCCCCCGGATTGGCAAATACAACAGCGATGGCACGGTCAACGCCATGCCTGGACACAACCTGTCGATTGCGACTCTGGGCTGCTTGATTCTATGGCTGGGCTGGTTCGGATTTAACCCCGGCTCTACCATGAGCGTCAGCTGGCTGATTGGCCATATCGCCATGACCACTAACATTGCTGCGGCCTTTGGTGGCGCTGCCGCGACGATTGTCGCCTGGGCGGTGCTGGGCAAGCCCGACCTGTCGATGGTGATCAACGGTATCCTGGCGGGTCTGGTGGCCGTGACGGCTCCCTGTGCTTTTATTACTGTCTGGGCTGCGGCCTTGATTGGTGCAATTGGCGGTGCTCTGGTAGTATTCGCGGTTCTGTTCTTTGACCGGATCCAAATCGATGACCCGGTTGGTGCAACTTCGGTTCACCTGGTCAACGGGGTTTGGGGAACGCTGGCCGTAGGTCTGTTTGCGGTCGGTCCCGGCGTCCAGGTCGGTCAGGATGTGCTCTATGCCGAGGGGCTTGGCCCCGCTGCGGGTCTGCTGATGGGCGGCGGTATTGGCCAGCTCTGGACCCAGTTCCTGGGTGTGATCAGTGTGGGTGGAATCACCGTGCTGCTTTCCACCATCTTCTGGGTAGCCCTGAAGGCGACTCTGGGGATTCGCGTCACCGAGGAAGAGGAAATGCTGGGTCTGGATATCGGCGAGCATGGTATGGAAGCCTACAGCGGTTTCCTGAAGGACACCAGCGATATGACGGGTCGTTCGGTAGAGTCGGGTAGCTCGACCGGTGTGGCTAGCCACTACTAGAAGCCACTACTAGATGCTCTCCTGAGCCGATGACGCGCTCAATCCCTTTCCCCCTGCCGCAGCAGGGGGATACTCAACTCTAAGTGGCTCCTGAAGCCAATGCTGAAGTCAGTGCGGGTCGCTGGCTTTTTTTTCGCGCTGTTTGTCGCAATTGAGAGCTGGACCTATCTGGGGGATTTTGCTCCTGCCTGGTTCGATTTGGCTGGTTCGATTTGGCTGACCTGAGCCATAATAATCCCACGATGTTTTCCTGCCAGTCGCCTCCAGCAAGGCCTATGTCTGTTCGTTCTTTCAGATCTGCGATGCGGTGGTTCAAGGCCTCGCCCAACCTGCTGCGAGTCAAGCTGCTGCCTGCTTGGGTGATTGCCTCGCTGATCGCCAACGCCATTTTGCTGACCATGTTGGCGGCTTCTCTGCTGCGCAGTTCTACCTCTTCATCCATGGCGTCCAGAGCAGAGCGTCCCCAGTCAGAGCCGCGCACAGAAGACTATCGTCCAGCTAGGGCCATGGGACTCACCCTGCCCCGCGCCATGGCTGAACCCCTGCAGGGAGAACGCCACCAGTTGAATTACAGCCAGTGGTTGGCTCAACTCCAGCGCGAGGCCGAGATTGCCACCGAACGCAGTCCTGCCCAATTGACGATCCTGGCGGGCGATTCGATCAGTCTCTGGTTTCCTGGCGAGCTGCTGCCCAGCGAGCGATCCTGGCTCAACCAGGGGATTTCTGGCGAAACTTCAGCGGGCCTGCTAAAGCGACTTGACCTGTTTCAGCAAACCCAGCCCACCACGATTTTCGTGATGATCGGCATTAACGATCTGCTGCGGGGTGTTTCTGACCAGACCCTGCTCGCTAATCAGCAGCAGATTATTCAAACCCTGCACAAAACCCACCCCCAGAGTCAGATTGTGATGCAGTCGATTTTGCCCCATGCTGCCGAATCCGATTGG
>JBJTUI010000840.1:0-2816 GCA_046080625.1 Elainella sp.
CGATGTTTTTACCCTTGGGCACCAGGTCGGTATAGCTCTGGGAGAGCAGATCCAGATAGCGCAATCCCAGATCGCTGAGGCTGTGGTTGGCCTCCGGGTTGAGCACATAGCTGGCCAGCATCGTGTCAAACACCACGCCCCGCAAGCAGACCCCGTGATGCCGCAGCACCAGCCGGTCGTATTTGGCGTTTTGCAGCGCCTTGGGGTAGGCATCGCTCTCCAAAATGGGCCGCAGGGCCGTCAGCACCAGCTCCTGATCCAGGTTGTCGCCATGGCGGTGGCCGAGCGGAATGTAGGCCATGTCGGCTAGACCGCTGCCCCAGCAGCAGCCAATCCCCACCAGATCGGCGTCGAGCGGGTCGAGGGCGGTGGTTTCCGTGTCCCAGGCAACCGGGGTAGCGGCATCGGTGTAGCCCTGCAAGCGATCCACCAGCTGGGACAGCTTGGCCGCCGTGTCGATGATCTGGGGCTGGATGGCGGCCTGCTCTAGCTGCCGACTGGTTTCAGTTTCTTCGGCGCTGAAGAAGGATAGATCGTCGTCCTCGAAGCTGGGCAGGGGCCGCTGGGCTTTAGCGTCAGCCGCTTGATTGGCCGTAGTGCTGGCTGTATCACGGGTGTCGCTAGACTCAGCCACTTCACCGCCCAACGCCTGCTGGAGCTTGTTAATTTTGTTGAGAAAGGAGCGAAACTCGTATTTTTCCAGCAGCGGCACCAGCACCTCATTGTCGAAGCCCTTCAGCTTGCAGTCTTCCAGGCTGAGATCCAGCGGCACATCCAGATGGATCTGGGCCATGTACTGGGAGCGGCAGGCATCTTCCCGGCCCGCCTCCAGCTTCTGGCGCAAGGCTCCCTTGATCTCGTCTAGCGAGGCATAAACCTGCTCTAGGGAACCGTAGGACGTGAGCAGGGTGACTGCCGTTTTGTCGCCAATTCCCCGGACGCCAGGAATGTTGTCGGACGAGTCGCCGCAGAGGGCTTTGTAGTCCACCACCTGGGAGGGCAAAATCCCCAGCTTGTCTTTCACCTGCTCAATGCCAAACTCCTTGGGCGGCGGGGTGCCTTTGCCAAAGCTGGTACTGAGGTAGAGGACGGTGGTCTGCTCGTTGGGGTCAATCAGCTGGAACAGGTCGCGGTCACCCGATAGCACCTTCACCCGCCAGCCTGCGGTTGTGGCCCGTCGCGCCAAAGTGCCAATAATATCGTCGGCTTCGTAGCCCGCTGCTGTGGCCATGGGAATATTCAGCGCCTCCAGCAGACCGCGCAGGTTTTGCAGGTCGGGCAAAAAGTCTTCCGGGGCGTCGGGCCGACCGGCCTTGTAGGTTTCGTCGGCCTCGTGGCGAAAGGTGGGCTCGCCCATGTCAAACGCCACCACCACATATTCCGGCTTTTCGGCCTCCAGGGTGTCGAGCAGCGATTTGGTAAACCCGTAGGAGACGCTGGTGGGAATCCCGGTGGAGGTGCGCAGACCGCCGTCTCGCCCTTTGGCATGGGCAAAGTAGGAGCGGAAGGCCAGCGAGTGACCATCCACAAGCAGCAGTTTGGGCGGTTGCAGGGTGAGTTGGGTGGCAGACATCGGGATGGCAGGTAGAGGGCAAGAGAAACCGGGTGGCAGAGAGGGCAGGAGAAACCGGAACAGCAGCACAAGGCGACACAGGCAAGGCATCTATTGTATCGAACATGCCTTTGTATCGAACAAACCTTGAAGTCGCTCAACCCCACCCCGGCCCAAGCGCCTTTGCAATTTGAGAGGTGATTGGCGCTGGTCGAGTCTAGAATCGTAGCGCTCTGGCTTACTCTGGCTGAAGCGCTCTGCGAGCCAGCTTGGCGTAGGTTTTGACGGTTTCGTAGGGAATCTCCAGATCAGCCGCAATTACCTGCAAAGACTCGCCCAGCTCCCGCCGCGCCAGAATAGTCGCCCAGGTTTCGGCGCTCTGGACAGCCCGACTGCCGCCCTGGCGCTTTTTGATGGCCAGAAACCGGTCGGTGAGGTCGGTGATGCGCTGGGCCACCAGGTTTTCGACGCTGGGCGGAGCAGCAGGAGTGAGCCTGCCTGGGCGGGTCTGCCCCAGGCCAAAGGTGGTTTTATGGCCGGTGCCGCAGTAGGGAGCCAGCTGCACGAGCGCCCCAAACAGTTTGGCGTAGTCGGTATCGCGCTGGCCCTGGGCCAGCAGGGCAAATTCCACGGAGCCCAGAAACCCTGTGACTGACCCCCGCTTGCCCGCCGTGGTTTTGACCGATTCGAGCTGATGCTGGGTAATCACAACAAATTCGTCAACCCAGTCGAGAAAGTCCTCTGAATCCACCGCATCGCCAGAGAAGTCGTTCCAGCGGCGCAGGTAGCTCTGAAACACGGTTTTGGGAACGGGCAGGGGCAGGTGATGGCCCCGGTGGCGAAAGCTGGTGGGCGAGCAGAAGGACAGGACGGCGGCGGAGGGCACGGCGGAGGGCGCGTTCTCTAGTAGGGCGGCGTAGGTGGTGGGCGGATGGACGATGCTGATGTCTAGGATTTGCAGGGGAGCACCGCGTAGCTCTAGCCGCTCGGGCCGATGGCTTAACCACCCCGCCAGCCACTCACAGACGGGACGATTCAGGGCCGTGAGACTCCAGGCATAGGTCTGGCTGGCGCTGAGGCTGAGGGGTTGGGAGAAGGGCAGCCCAGACAGCCGCGACAGGGTAAAGGGTTTTTCAGCGCCGTCATGCAGGGCGGCGGCAAGGTCGGGGTCGGTCTGACGCACCTGGTCGAGCCACCAGGCATGTAGACCAATCGCATATTCGGGGTAGAGGCGGCAATCTCTGAGCGGAGCCAGGGTCAGCTG
>JBJTUI010000841.1:0-4234 GCA_046080625.1 Elainella sp.
GCGAAGATTTGCAGAAGGGTGTAGAGCCAGATTCCTGCTTTTTCATTCAAAACGCCGATCGATTACAGGGACTTGATCCGGAACTGCCAGCAGGTTTGCCGCCTGATTTAGCAGTGGAGGTGGATATTACCAGTTCTTCAACTCGGCGGATGGAAATTTATCACCAGCTTAAGGTGCCAGAAGTGTGGCGCTACACCAAGCAGGGCGTAACGATTGCTCGCTGGTCGGAGGCGGGCTATGTGAATTGTGAGTTTAGCCCCAGCTTTCCAATGATTTCGGCAGCTATTCTAGCGGAGTTTTTGCAGCAGCGGCAAACAACCGATGATATTGGCGTCGTGCGCTATGTGAGGGCTTGGGTGCGCCAGCAGCGCTAGTCTTCCTACCGCTTTTCCTACAGCCCTTCTAAGCGGCGATACCATTCGGCGTCAATTTTGTCGGTCTGCTTCGACTCCTGTTCGGTCAGGTCTGATTCGGTGGTGTAGGCCAAGTCGTCCTCGCTGATCACGGTTTCAGCGGCAAACTGGCGGGCGAAGCTGAGCTTTTGCTGGATCGTCTCGTCGGCCTGATTCAACGCCATGGCCCGGAGCTGTCGCTGGTCGTTGCGCTCGGTGACTTTGCGGTTGCGGCCCTGCACCCAGAAATAGCGGGCCAGCGGAATTCCCAAAAAGCCGGTGCCGTAGCCCAGCAGCAGCCAGTAGATGCCCGCAACAAACTGCACCAGACCGCCCAGATCTTGGGCAATTGAACCGTCGCCCAGCAGGCCACCCAGCACCAGCGCCCCCACCAGGTTGACGCCGCCCAGCCCAATCGCGGTGATGATCTGGCCGCTGCCGGCCTGGCTGAACTTCCAGAGCTGTTCCTTCAAATAGGCCGAAACGGGGCGCGGTTTAGTTTGGGCCGCGCTGACCTGAAGCTCCGGAAAATGATAGACAATCTGGCCTTCCGGGCTGACTTCGGGCCGCCCGTTAAATCGGCTCAGGACAGGCAGCATGTAGTCCTCGGTCTCCTGCTGGCCCTGTGTCCCCAAATCGTCGAGGTAGGGGGCCACCTGCTCGGCCACAATCGCCCCACCGCTATTGCGAATCACCGTGCCAATCGTCTGCCAGCGGCGCTCATCCAGGTCATAGTTGGGGTTGCCGTCGCCAAACAGAAAGGAGAAGATCGCCTCCAGAAAGTTGAGCGAGGGTTCTTCGTCGCGGCCCCGGCGGGTGGAGCGTCGTTCTCGGGTGCGACGCGGGCTGTAGTAGTCGGGCGTGAAGATATAGAACCAGCCGCCGCCCCAGCCGTTGCCCCAGCCGCCGCCCCAGTCTCCCCCCCAATCGCCGCCGCTGTCACCATCACGGTTACTGTTCAGGGCAATCACGATGATCGTAATCGCGATCAAAATCAGGGCTAGAGAGGCAATCAAATAGATACCAAAGGAAATCCGAATCAGATAAAAAATCATCCCCCAGACCTTGGCCAAACGCTCCCGCCAGCGCATCTGCCAGTCCTTGTTGCGCAGGATGCTGCGAAAATTGGGGGGAAACAGGTAGGCAATCTCGCCCGACTCGGCCACCTGCATATGGCCTTCTGCGGCTGAGGCCAGGGCCAGCAGCTCCCGCTCGGCCAGATTGACATCTAGCCCCGCCTGGGACGCAACATCACCAATCGTGACCCGATAGCCCAACTTTTCGACTGCCCGCATCACAGCCGGGTTTGCTGCTTGATTCATGGCCGAGAATCCTTGTCCTAAACCTACTTTCCAGTATAGGAGTTCGGATTTTGAAACGGCTGTCGCTGGCCCCAGGGCGCGGCAGCCGGGCAGTCGGGCAAACCCCCATGCGCCTGGTTCAGCAAAATCCTAATTCGGCAAAATTCTGTTCGTTTCAACGCCCCGCAAGGCGAGGGAAAGAGTGGGGAAGCAGGAGAACCCGTTCCCCATACCCTGCATAATGCACCCTGTGAGGTTGTGAGATCTTGGTCTCCGGGCAGCCCATCCAGCGGCATTTGGGTGAACTGCCCAGAACTCTCAAGAGTTATTATCGCGAGCCTGACCACCAGGGTCAGTGACCCCTCCAACAGGCAAAGGGTGATGATCCGCCAGCCCAAGGGTGACTCGACCTGAACCCACAGGTGAGACAACCAGAGCAGCTCAGTGATCCAAATCACGCCCCACCTCCCCACCTCCCCATCTCCCCCATCCCCCCACCGCCCCCATCCCCTCATCCCCTCCCCCGCCCACTGCCCGCCAAACACCCATCCTCCATCTCAACAATCCGATCCGCGATATCCAAAATTCGATGGTCATGGGTGACGAGCAAAATCGTGCTGCCCTGCTCTTTAGCGAGTTGCTGCATCAGTTCCACCACGTCTCGGCCCGACTGTTTATCCAGGGCGGCGGTGGGTTCGTCCGCCAGCACCAGCAGCGGACTGTTGACCAGGGCGCGGGCAATCGCCACCCGCTGTTTTTGGCCGCCCGAGAGGTTGTCTGGGTAATAGTGCAGGCGCTGGTCTAGGCCAACGGCGGTCAGCATGGCCTGGGCTTTCTGTTCGATCTGGCGCGGCTGGGCCTGGAGTTCAATCGCCATCTGGACATTTTGCTGGGCCGTGAGAAACGACAGCAGGTTGTGGGCCTGGAAGATGTAGCCCGCCCGGCGTCGCACCTGAACCAGATCGGCTTTGCTGGCCCCGACTAGCTCCTGGCCCAAAACTCTGAGGCTGCCAGACTGGGCGGATCGCAATGCGCCAATCAAGCTGATCAGCGTGGTTTTGCCCGATCCGGAAGGGCCAGTCATAATCACAATTTCGCCAGGGTAGATACTCAAGTTAATATCAAACAGAATTTGTTTGCGGAGAGAGTCTTGACCATAGAAATGACTGAGCAATTGAATCTGGATCACCGGCTCTTGAAACATGGCTTATCTGGCAAATAGAACGATAGTGAGCGGGCTAAGATACATCAGGCTAAAACACGTCGGCGGGGTCGGCTTCCCGCAGTTTGCGGATGGCAATTGCCCCAGAGAGACAGCACATCGCTAGGGTGAGGGTAAGGACGAAGAGGCTGCGGTCGGCCCGCATGAACAGGGGCAGCAGGGTGGCGCTGCGGGTCAGGGCGTAGGCGCTCCAGGCGATGGCGATGCCGGGAACAAAGCCGAGACTGGCCAGGATGGCGGCAGATTGAAATACGACTCCTAGGAAGTATCCGTCGTCGTATCCCATGGCCTTCAGAGTGGCGTATTCCGCGAGGTGGTCGGCAACCTCGGTATAGAGGACTTGGTAGACGATAATGGTGCCGACCAGAAAGCCCATGATC
The DNA here is from genome assembly GCA_046080625.1 of Elainella sp. GTDB lineage: Bacteria > Cyanobacteriota > Cyanobacteriia > Elainellales > Elainellaceae > Elainella. Next base: position 3,296 of record JBJTUI010000841.1, read on the forward strand.
ACGCCCAAAGTAAAGGTGAAGCCGATCGGGGTGCTGCTGTTCCAGTAGTTGATTTCAAACTCGCGGTATTCCTGTTTAGAGAGGATCCGCACGTCGGGTGGCAGGGTGGATCGGAGGGTGGCGAGGACGGCGGCAGGATCTATTCCGGGCTGTAGTTTGATCAGGCCAATGTCGATCAATCCGGCGGGGCGGCGTTCGGCGAAGATGCGCAGAAAGTTGAGGTCGCTGGTGATTAGCGTGCCGTCGGACCCAAAGGTGACGCCCAGCTTGAACAGGCCGACCACAGTGACTTGGCGCACCTCGACTTCAGTGGTGACAGCATGTTGCTGCTCAAACAGGTTCACGACCGGGCCAAACTCCTGGCGCGAGCCCTGGTCGAACAGCACCACATCCGGTTGGGCCAGCTGGGCCAGATTTTCCTGCACGCCCGGCAGATCCAGAACCTGATCGGTGGGGCGAATCCCGTAGATCCGGATGTTGCGGGTTTTACTGGGGTCAGCCGGGTTGTTCCAAATCGCGGGCTCGACGTAGATGGGGCTGACGGCGGCCACGCCTTCGACGTTCAGAGCCTGATAGAGTCGCCGTTCGGTAAAGGGCTTCATGGCGATTAGCGCCACCGAGCGGGGGCTGATCAGGACGATCTCGCCCTGCAAGCTGCTGTGCATCCCCACGGCGCTTTCGAACAGGGCGCTGCGAAACCCGAGCTGCATGAACATCAAAACTACGGCAAAGCTAATGCCAAAAATCGCCACGAGTAGTCGCGTCCGCTCCCGGCGGAGTTGGAGCCAGGCAATCGGCAGTTTCATAGCCCGAGGTTTAATCGCCTCAGGTTTAATCGCCCAAAACTTCATGGCCCTAGCCTCCCAGCTGAATCACGGCCTGCACGGTCAGGTTTGTCAGGTTCTGCAGCTTGGGCAGATCGCTGGGGTCGAGCCGGAT
>JBJTUI010000842.1:0-9501 GCA_046080625.1 Elainella sp.
GCGTTGTATGCTAATCCGTATAGTCTTTTAGATGCTGTTGTTGTAGAGGCAGATCCGCATGGAAGTTAATGATCTTGGCTTTGTAGCCACCATTCTATTTGTCCTGGTGCCATCCGTTTTTCTGTTGATTCTCTATATCCAAACGGCTAGCCGCGAAGCCAAATAGAAGTAGTGGGCTGAGCCGGAGGCTATATGGCTTTGCCGCATTAGGCAATTCTTGGCCTGTTCTCAGGCAGTTGTGCAGCGCGCAATTACTGCAACGTCCGCTAAATCGATGGAATAACCGTTCCGAAAAGCGTCGAGTCTCACCGAGAGGCCCGACGCTTTCAGTTAAATCATGGGTTCTGCTGCCGGTTGGTTCTACTGCCGGTTGGATTGTGGGGCAGACAGATCAGATGAGCTCTCAAGCTCGCTCTACCTTGCTCTGAACTGCAGAAATAGTCGGTAGGCGACTAGCGCACCAGCAGCACAGGACAGCTGGCATACACCCGCACATAGTCTGATAGGGACTGACCCAGAAGCCGGTCGAGGTCGGGTAAACCTTTAGCAATCGAAGGGCGACGGTCGGGCGACCCCAGAATCAGCAGGTCTACATTCAGATCTTCAGCCGTTTGGCAAATCCGCTCACCCGGCTTACCTTCGGGCGCGACGCATTTATAGCTAATGCCCAGCTTTTTGGCTTCGTTGATTGCCGGAATCAGCACCGGGTCATCGTTGGGGTTAGCAGCAATTTCACCGGGCTTCAGCTTCAGATCGGGATTGGTATGCACCAGAATCAGCTGGCCGTCTTTGATATCTCGCGCCAGGGCCAGGGCCAGCTTAAGGCACTGCTGGGCCGATTCTGACTTGTCCAGGGCCACCATGATCCGGTTGATTTTCTTGACGTAAATATCATCCTTCACCAGCAGCATCGGGCGAGAGGAGAGCTGGAACACATATTGGCTCACGGAGTTTTCCAGGATCGACTGAATTCGCTTCAGGCCGCGCGACCCCATGACAATCAGATCGGTATCTGTCTCCTCAGCCACCCGGCAGACCACATCCTTAGGATCGCCCTGTTGCAGCATGGGGCTGATTCGGTTCGGCTCCAGATTCAGATCCTGGACAGCTTGAGCCAGCATTTCGCCGCCTTCTTTCAATTTCTCGGTCATGCCATCTGCCGTCACCTGGGGGGGGACCACATGCAGCACCGTGACAGAGGCGCGCTGAAACAGCGGAATGTCCATCAGCATTTTCAGCATGTCGCGAGTCTGACCGGTTCCGGAAAGGGCCAATAAAACTTTTTCTATCATTGTGACTCCTAAAACGCTTCAGCTTGACAGGTTTATCACAGGCATCGGGGCCAATTTCTCCACGCTGGTTGGTCCTGGGTAGCGATGGCCCAAATTCAGTCTATGACAGGCCGGAGGCTAGAAAGTCGGTTGCAAACAATTGTTTCAATTGGGCTATTGCAGGTCGGGTTGAGTCGGTTGAGAAGTGGAGGGTGAAGAGGTCGCTCAGCCCAGGACAGAAAGCCAAAAAGCGGGCTTGAAACCCGCTTGATTAGGCTGGAAGTAGTCCAGATAGAATGCTGTTTGGCTGAATGCAGCTTTATTTAGCGAGCTGGAGCACAGCCCCCAGCCCTGCTCCCATTTCTTCAGGCGTGATCTTACCGTCTTTATTGGAGTCTAGAGCGTCGAACACGGCGTCGCTGCCCATCCACTCTTCGCGGGTAATAAACCCGTCGCCATCCATGTCATAGACGTGAAACATATCTTCAGCGACATGGCTGAGGGTTTCGCCGCTCTCCAGCCGCGATAGCCGGGTTGCCAGCAGAGTTTCCAGGGTTTCCAGGGCTTTGGTAAAGCCTTTGATGCCCTCGTCCAGCTTTTCGGAGGCCATCCGGTCTTCGGCGTGCATTTTGTCGAAGGTGGCCTTGTCGAGAGTCAGCTTTTCGATCTCCATGCCAGCAGCCTTGGCCGGGTCGAGTTTACGCACCAGTTCCCCAGAGGTGCTTTGCAGTTCGCCCAGCAGACCGGGAGAAATGGTCAGCAGATCGCAGCCCGCCAGCTCAATGATTTCGCCGATATTGCGGAAGCTGGCCCCCATGACTTCGGTGTTGTAGCCAAACTTTTTGTAGTAGTTATAGATGGTTGTCACCGACAGCACGCCCGGATCTTCAGCGCTGGGGTAGTCTTTGCCGGTTTCTTTTTTGTACCAGTCCAGAATCCGTCCGACGAAGGGCGAAATCAGCGTTGCGCCCGCTTCGGCGCAGGCAATGGCCTGGTGCAGGCCAAACAGCAGGGTGAGGTTGCAGTGGATGCCCTCTTTCTCCAGCACTTCCGCCGCCTTGATGCCCTCCCAGGTAGAGGCAATTTTGATCAGCACCCGCTCGCGCGAAATGCCCGCTGCCTCGTACTGGGCAATCAGGGAGCGGCCCTTCTCAATTGTGGCCTCGGTGTCGTAGGAGAGGCGAGCATCGACCTCGGTGGAGACGCGCTTGGGGACGATTTCGAGAATTTTGAGGCCGAAGGCAACGGCCAGCCGGTCGAAGGCCAGAGTAACAACTTCCTGGTCAGAAGCACCCGAACCGGCATCTTGCTTGGCCCGCTTCAGGGTTTCGTCCACAATTTCTTGATATTCCGGCATCTGGGCCGCAGCCGTGATCAGAGACGGATTGGTGGTGGCGTCTCTGGGCGTGAATTTTTGAATGGCCTGGATGTCGCCCGTATCGGCAACAACGACCGTCATTTCCCGGAGTTGCTCGAGTAAATTCTGTTCAGACATGGGTTCTGTCCTTATGGGTGATTTGCGATAGAAAGCAAAACTGGCGATTGCTTCGGCGGTACAAACTGCGCTAGGTGCCACACCTACGTTTTGCGTGAAAGCGTCAGACCAAAGCTTCAAACTAGCGAAGATAGGGGTTTGTGAGTTTGGCTCAAAGGAAAAAGCAGGATTTAGATTTGATTGAGATTCAGACTTTGAAATAGCTCAAGCTCTGACGTTTGAAGCTATTGACGGGCCACTGATGAGGCACTGGATAGGCCACCGATGAGACTATTGAGACTTTCAGGCTATAGACTATCAAAAATATTGAAATTCACAGCGTAGCGTTCCAAACTACAGGGGCGAATGGCAAACAACCTGGAGTCGAGTCAAACCACAGTGTTATCCTATCGCTGGAATCCTGAGAGTCTGTGGTTCTTTTCAAAGATTTCGGGATTCGGTCGGTCGTATCTGCACCCCGCCAGTTTGGCAGCTGAGTCAATCACTGGTTTTGTGAGAAGTTTTGCATCCAAAGTTTTGTATTCATGGCCCGTCCAGCCTTTTATCCGGCCCAGCTCAATCTGTCCCTGGTTCAGACTATCCAGCGGATGACACCTTGGCTGGCGCGATTGCTATATCAGCTGGATCTGGTGATCAGCACTGCTCCCGCTGTGCAGATGGCGGAATTGCGCAACTCGCCCTGTCTGTTCCTCTGCAACCATCCCACCTTCGATGACCCGCTCGTGATGTTTCTGGTTTCGGCAGTGGTGCGGCAGCCGTTTCACTATCTGGCGGCCTACGAGCGGTTTGGCGGACTCAAGGGCTGGCTGTTGCAGCAGATTGGGGCCTATTCGATTCGACGGGGGCAGGCCGACCGGGACAGCGTCGCCTATACCCTGAAGCTGCTGGCCCGTCCCGATTGCAAACTGGTGATTTTCCCGGAAGGCGGCTGTTCCTTCCAGAACGATACGGTGATGCCGTTTCGACCCGGCGCGGTACAGATGGCGCTACAGGCGGTGGCAAAGCGGGTGAAGCAGGGCGATGACCGGGAGTTTTGTCTGATGCCAATCAGCCTCAAATACCGCTATAGCGAGCGAATGGAACCGATTCTGGAGCGGAGTTTGAGCCGCCTAGAAACAGAGCTGGGGCTGCCGGGGCTGGGCGGCAGCTTCTACGAGCGACTGCGACGGGTAGCGGCCACCGTGATGGGACGCTTCGAGCAGGAATACGACCTGACTCCCAGCGATCCGGCCAACTGGAACCAGAGAATTAGCGATCTGAAGGCGCAGGTCTTGACCCAGTGCGAACAGCGGCTGAATCTGGCTCCAGCTGCCCACGAGCTGAATCGGGAGCGGGTTTATCGCATCCAGCATTCCCTGGCCAAGCGCTATCAGCTGGGGGAAGACGGCTCTAACCGAATTTTTGTCAACGGGGCCGACCAGTGGGAAGTGATGCGGCAATCCCTGGCGCGGGTGCTAAATTTCGACGCGATCTATGACGGCTATGTGTCCGAACGGCCCACACCCGAGCGGTTTTTAGATACCGTCACCCGTCTGGAGCGTTCAGTATTCAACATCGACCAGCCGCCGCCCAAAGGACACCGACAGGCGTTTGTGCGAATTGGTCAGCCGGTGCAGATCTTGCCCTACCTGGCCGAATATGAACGCAACCGCAGCGCTACGGTCACAGCGCTAACGGAGCATATGCAGCAGACCGTACAGCAAAACCTGAATCTGCTGTCGGACGCTACCGCAAGAGATATTTCATGGTGATGCTGACGGAGGGCGCATCTGGAGCAAATTCGAAGGCCGCTTTTTGAAAAGCCGGAACGCCCTTCCAGATGGCTGGATTGCCCGAAAATCCAATACCTTCCTTGGGGATGCCCAGAGCATTGCAGTTGAGCTGGCCATCCATATTTTCGTCGTGGTGTACCGCAGCGGCATACCAACCAAACGGCAGATCGGGGAAGGTGACAATGCAGGGCAGCTCCGCAATTGAAAAACAGCCCGACCGCACCGCCCGATCGGCATCGTTGGGGTAACCTTCCGGGTCAGCAAACAGCGCCACACAGACGACACCTTCTCGGTTTCGCAGATCGGCAAGCTGAATCATCAAGGTTGCCGACTGGAGGCCGAGGGTTGAAGCAGAATTAGAACCTTGCGAGAATGGCACAGCGTCATTTCTAAAGAGGGATAGTCACTGTTATACCTCAACTGGTGATTTTCCGGATGACGCCGCCGCATAGTCGGGTTCGAGCGGGTTTTCGCCAGTTGGACCTTCGCCGGTAATTAATCTCGCGCCCCGGTTGCGGGTGAAGTAGTTCCAGGCCCACTGGATCATCACCACCAGCTTGTTGTCGAACTCGATCAGGTAGTAGATATGGGCAAACACCCAGATAAACCAGGCCACCGGCCCCCAGAGCTTGAAGGAGCGCAGGTTCACCACCGCCTCGTGGTGGCCAATCACAGCCAGACTACCCGCATCGTCATACTGGAAGGGCGGCAGGGTCGCGCCCTGCTGGCGCAGCTGGAGCAGCTTGGCGACATATTTGCCCTCCTGAACAGCCACAGGGGCCACGCCCGGCAGAGGTTTGTCGCCCTGATGGGGGAAGTTGGCCAGATCGCCGATCACAAAAATATTGGGATGGCCAGCCAGACTTAAATCGGGTTCAACCATCACCCGCCCCACTCGGTCTAGCGTGGCACCGGCCCGCTGTTCCAGCGTTTTGCCCATGGCCGAAGCCTTGACGCCTGCGGCCCAGAGAATTGTGCGAGCCGCCACCTGCTGCACGGCGTCGCCCTGCTTGATCGTCACCACATTGTTTTCAATATTGGCCACCATCGATTTAGTCTGGACAGTCACTCCCAGCCGGGATAGGGCTTCGGCAGCTTTTTCCGAAAGCTCGGGTGGGTAGGGCGGCAGCACCCGATCCAGCCCTTCCACCAGCAGAATTTTAGCCTCGGTGGTGTCGATGGTGCGGAAGTCTGCCTTAAGGGTGTTAAAGGCGAGTTCGGCAATCGCCCCGGCCAGCTCGACCCCGGTAGGGCCACCCCCAACTACCACAAAGGTCAGCCAGGCTTTACGGACTTCGGGGTCGGTTGCTTTTTCGGCAGCCTCAAAGGCCAGGAAAATCCGGCGGCGGATCTCCAGAGCATCTTCGACAGTCTTGAGGCCGGGCGCAGTGGGCCGCCAGTGATCGTTGCCAAAATAGTGGTGGCTGACGCCCGTGGCCACAATCAGCGTATCGTACTCCAGCTCCTGCTCCTTCAAGGTCACGGTCTGCCGCACCGGGTCGAGGTCGGTGACTTCATCCAGCAGCACCTTAACGTTGCGATATCTGCTGAGAATGCCGCGCAGTGGGGAAGAAATGTCGGCGGGCGAGAGGGTACCTGTGGCCACCTGGTAGAGCAGGGGTTGAAACAGGTGGAAGTTACGTTTGTCGATCAGCGTCACCTGGGCGGCTGTTTTGCCCAATTCCTTAGCGGCATAGAGCCCGCCGAAGCCGCCGCCCACGATGACCACGCGATGTGATGGAGTCCCCATTCTGCAATTCCTCTTTAAGGCATGACAAGTGATTGATGACAGAGCAACGCTGTCCGAGTCACGAATTGCCGCCTGGTCCAGGACGTTTACCCAGACAGGCACGTTTCAGGGGTGTCACGAACTCGGGTGAACCTCAAAAAAGCTCGTTACAACCCTAATCGATATTGCCCTGATTGTTGCAGATCTTAATATTTGCCGAATCTACCTAGTAGCTTAGCGCGGAGCTGGATGGGGGCTGGTAGTGGGGGCTACGGGGAGGTGGGGGAGGTGGGGAGGTGGGGGGGATGGGGGTGGGTTAGCTGGCTGTGAATTGGGAGAGGGCTGTGGTGAGCTGCTGGATTTCAGCTTCGCTGGTGAAGTAATGGACGCAGGCCCGGATGCAGGTGGGGTCGAGGATGGTTCGGACCAGGATGCCCTGTTGTTCAAGCTGTTGGGCTAGCTTTTCGTGGGTGCTGGGCTGGCGGTCGCCGACTTGGAACGATACTAGGCCGGAGGCAGGTGGGGCGGTGCGGAGGCAATGGACGGAGGCGATCTGGTTGATCTGCTGCCAGAGGGAGGCGCTGAGCCGGAGGATCTGCTGGTAGCGTTCTTCTGGAGTGCCCCAGGTCTGGTGTAGCGCCAGCGCGGCTCGCAGAGCGGGGTAGAGGGCGTAGTCGGAGGTGGCGACCTCGTAGCGGCTGCCGTCGGGCTGCCAGCCAGTCGGGTGGCCGATGGCGTTTTTGGTGACGCTGCGCCAGCCAATGAAGGTGGGACGGAGGCTGTCTCGGGCGGCAGCGGAGACGTAGAGGCCGCCAACTCCGGCGGGGCCACAGAGCCACTTGTGGCCGGTAAAGGCATAGAAATCCACGTCCATGGCATCCAGGTCTAGCGGCAGCATGCCCACCGACTGGGCCGCATCGACCAAAACGCGCACGGGTTTAGCGGAATCGGCATGGCAGAGCTGCATAATTTCTGCTAGCGGCAGCACTTGGCCTGTGTTCCAGAGCAGATGGCTGATCGCGACCAGGCGGGTGGTGGGCCGCAGGTGGGCTGCGATCACGGCGACCGGATCGCCCTCGTTCAGGGTTGCTAGCAGGCCGCAGGTGCTGACCTCGACGCCAAACCGGTGGCTGATTTCGGCGGCAGTAGCGACAACGCCGGGATGCTCGCAGTCAGACAGCAGCAGGTGATCGCCCGCCTGCCAGTCGATGCCCCAGAGGGCAATGTTGCAGCCTACGGTCACGTCTTCAGTCAGGGTGAGGGTACTGGACGGTACCCCCAGCAGCTCAGCCAGGGCGGCACGGGTCTGCTGACATTCCTGGTTGACCCAGCGGTTAGTCTGGCCTGAAAACGGCCCGGTTTCCTGCATAGTCTGGTGGGCCTGCTGGATGGCGTCGAGCGCAGCGCTGGGCATCGTGCCCTGACCGCCATAGTTAAAGTAGGCTTTGTGGGTCAGGGCGGGAAACTGCTGGCGAAACTGCTGGAGGGCCAGGGAATCGGGGGGTGAGGCGAGGGGCGAGGTAAAGGGCGAGGAGGTCATAAACTTTTTGGTCAATTGCCAGAAATCAAGTTACATTCAAGGATAGGTCACAAAAGTACATACCTTAATTTGGGCTGTTCTAGGTTGTACAGTTTTGAATTCTATGCTTTCAGGCTTGCCCACTTTTGAGTTGAGCCTGTAGGAACTGATGAAGCCTTCGCTGTGAAAATGCTGGAGATGCGTTACAAGGCTTGTGATCAAACGGAGATAGGCATCGGCTTACCGATGAGCGTCGCTTCAGAGTCTCATTTAAGTTTGGTGCGTCCGCATTTCAGTCCTTGGCCCACGCCTCACGTCCAGCTGTCGCCCAGACAGGAGCCGCTTGTCTGTTAGCCCCTACCGACCCAATGCTGCGGGGGCTGTGGAACAGACAGCCTCCTCTGTTTTAGTGTCTGGCCAGGTTTTTTCCCTGAATTTATTGCCCGAACTGCCGCCCGCAGCCTCCGAACTTTGGCTGACGGACGACCTGCTGTTTCAATACCAGCGCTGCCCTCGCCGAGCCTTCTTAGAGCTTTACGGTGATGCTGCTCTGCGTGGTTCACCTAATGACTATGTTGCTAAGCTGCGGCAGGATAGTTTGGCCCACCAGCGCACGGTGCTAGCCGAGCAGCCTGCCCACCGGCCCCAATACAGCCGCAAAAACTGGCTGGAGGGTGCAGCGGAAACCCTGGCGCTGATGCAGCAGGGGGTCGAGCGGATCTCGGAGGGGGTTTTGCTGGTTGAGCTGGGCGGGCTGAAGCTGGTCAGCTGTCCCAATTTGCTGATTCGGCAGCCGGGTCAGTCGATGTTGGGCGACTGGATCTATGAACCCGCTGATATTCGCCTGGGCAAACGTCCCAAAATGGACTACCAGATCGTGGTGGCCTACCACGCCTACCTGCTGGCTGCTATCCAGGGAGCTTGGCCAGAGACGGGCTGGCTGCTGCTGCGGCAGCGGGGCACCTGTGGGGTGAATTTGGCCGAGGCGATGCCCCGGATGCAAGATCTGCTGCAAGATTGTATTCAAACTCTGCTGCCCACCCATGAACCTGCAGGGCCGCAGGAGCCTGAGGTATTCATTGCCCACAACCGCTGCGATCTCTGCCAGTGGTCTGCCCACTGTTACGGGCTGGCTCAGGCGGAACGGCACCTTTCCCTGCTGCCGGGGGTAACGCCCAGCCGCTACACCTACCTGAAGGCGCTGGGGCTAACGACAGTGGAGGCACTGGCAGCGGCTAACCCAAAACAGCTGGAAAACCTGCCCGGATTTGGCCTGCCGGTGGCCCAGCGATTGGTTAAACAGGCCGAATCGGTGCTGACCAACCGCGCCCTGCCCGGCCAGGTCGGCGAAGCTGGTGAGATCGAAACTAGTGAACCTGAAGCCAGGGCAATCGAGACTGGTAAAACCAAGCCAGCATTGCTATCGGTCGCTGAGCTGCCGACGGCCCCAGTCGAGCTTTACTTCGACATTGAAGCGGCCCCAGAGCAGAATTTGATCTACCTGCACGGCGTTCTGGTGGTCGATCGGCAGCGCCAAACCGAAACTTTTCATGCCCTGATCGCCGATTCCCAGGCCGAGGAAGCCCAGATCTGGCAGCAGTTTCTCGATCTGGTCTGGCGCTATCCCGACGCGCCAATTTTTCACTTCTGCCCCTACGAGCTGCAAACCGTGCGACGCTTGGCCGACCTCTACGGCACGCCAACCGAGCTGGTTG
>JBJTUI010000843.1:0-4452 GCA_046080625.1 Elainella sp.
CCTGCTCAAGCTGATTGCGTCGGGTGACGCCCAGCCGGTTAGAAGCGCGGTTGTGGGACTTGAGGGAGGCAGGCTGGTCTGTGCCCCAGGACTGCTCCACGTTGGCTAGCAGCTGATCCTGCTGAGCATGCAGCCTGCCCAGATCGCCTGGCCCCAGGTTGATGATTGCGAACCAGACCAGGCTGCGGTCGCGGGTGGGCAAGACGCCAGCCAGGGCGCTGACTTCGTTCAGGGTGCCGGTTTTGACCACGGCGTTCAGCGGCGTCTGGCGGCCTTCCAGAGTGCCGCCGTCCTGGCCCGCAATCGGAAATACGTCGGCAATATTCAGGTTATGGGGTTTGAGGTAGCGCTGGATTGCAACCAGCATGGTGGCCACGGCGCGGGGCGAAATCCGGTTTTCTGGCCCCAGCCCTGAGCCATTGCTGAGCTGGATCTCACCGGGCGGAATCTGGGTCAGGCTGGACACCTTTTGGGCGACGGCGGCGGCCCCCCCTACCGAGTCTGCCAGCATCTGGGCCATGACGTTGTTGCTGTAGATGTTCATGGCCTTGACCAGATCGACCACGGGCAGCGACTGGCGGCGCAGGATCGGCGTGGCGTTAGTGGGCACCGCGCCCACTTGCACATTGCCCTGAATCACCACCTGCGGGCGGGGCGTTCCGGGGGGCAGCTGCTGATATTGGGCCTCGGCTTCGCCCGACCAGAGGCTGGCGTTCAGCCCCTGCTTCAGCAAATTGCCCGACCGCAGCGGATTGTCCTCGAAGTTCATGGCAAAATTGCCCGCTACGATCAAATTGCCGTTGATCTGCCGAATCCCGGCCTGGTTGAGGGCATTGCCCACCGCCACCGCCTCTTCCCAAACAAAAAACGGATCGCCACCGCCCTGGACGATCAGATCGCCCTGAACTACGCCCGCCTGTACTGGAGCGGTGGTGCTAAACGTGGTGACAAACTGGTGGTTGACGCCCCAGGTGGTTAGCACCGCCAGGGTTGTGGCAATTTTGGTCAGCGAGGCCGCCGAGAGGGGAGTTGTGCCCAGATGGTTCACCAACACCTGATCATCGGTCTGCATCCAGACTCCCTGGTTGCTGCTGGCTAAACCCAGGCTGGCCAGAGCGGCCAAATGCTGCTGCACCGCCTGTTCTGCAATGGGATCAGGGCTGGGGGCCGTGAGCGACTTCACCCAACTCGGCTCTAGCCAGGGTGACCAGTTTGTAGTTTGTAGGGCTTCGGGAGCCGGGGCCGGACTGGAGAAAATTGAGAAGACTCCACTGAGCAGGCCACTGAGCAGATTTAACACGCCAATCCCTCTGATTGCACAGTCGAAGACGAAAACTTACGGATTTCAGGATAGCCGATTTCCTGCAAACCGGGCAGGAAAAACCGCAGCCTCGATTCTGATCCGAGTTGATCCCTGCGATGCAGCAATCCCATCATCAGGTGTAGGGTAAGAAAGGCGGCCCCAGACCAGCCTCCCACTCCCAGAACGGCAGTCCAACACAAGCTAGACACAAGCCAGACAGCAGGAATCCAAGATGGCCAAACCCGATCAAAACCAGGTATTGCGGCAGCTCCCCATTGCTGTGGGCATTCTGGCCGGTTCGCTGCTGATGGTGAACCGCCTGCTCACCCCTGCCCTGACCGACTCCCAGGCCCGCTCAGATGCGGTGGGCGTAATTATCAGCGCCGTACTGGTGCTGACGGGGCTGCTCTGGCAGCGGATTCAGCCCCAGCCGCCCGATGCTGTCACCCTGGTGGGTCAGGAGGGCTTCGAGCTTTCCCCCGATTTGCCAGATCTGGCCAAAACCGAGCTGGCCTGGATGTCGCACCTGCTGCTGACCAACACCGTCACCCGCTCGCTGGTGGTCTGGTATGACGGCAAGACCCTGCTGCGGCGAGGCATCCTGGGGCCGGAAGCCAGCGTTACCCCCGGCCCAATCGTGCAGCGGGTGCTGAAGACCCAAAAACCCGTCTATCTGGTCAACCTCAAGCTTTATCCCGGCAGCGTAGAATTTAACTATCTGCCCGAAAATACCCAGGGCGTGATTTGCCAGCCAATCGGCAGCCGTGGTGCTCTGATTCTGGCGGCTAACGCTCCCCGCAGCTATACCCAGCAGGACGAAACTTGGGTGGCCGGTCTGGCCGACAAGCTGGCCAACACGCTGGAGCAGGCGCTGCAAGGTTCGGTTTAGGAGACAGGCTCGGTTTAGAAGACAAGTTAGAACTCGCTAAAATTCACGTGAATCTTTCCATCTGAATCTGTCTGGTTCGCAAACCCTTCATCGCAAAGCAAAGGACACCCCATGAATTTGGCACTGTTGTATTGGCTGCTGGTCGCAGTCATGGGCGTTGGCGTGGTCGGGGCTGTTGTGCCCGGCCTGCCCGGCGTGATTTTGATGGTGATTGCAATCGTGATCTGGGGCATGGTGACGGGGTTTGCTGGGGTTGGAATTCCGCTCACCGTAGCAATTGTGGCCCTGTTGGCCAATCTGGCGATTGATTTCTTAGCTACCTACCTGGGAGCCAAGCAGGCTGGAGCCAGCCGCTGGGGGCAGATCGGAGCAATTGTGGGCCTGCTGCTGGGCGTGTTTGGCCTGCTGCCCGCCCTGCCGTTTGGCGGACCGCTAATCGGGCTAATCTTCGGGCCGCTGCTGGGCGCAGTGGTAGGCGAATATCTCTACCGCAAGGATTGGAAGGTCGCCTTTAAAGCCGGACTCGGCATCATCGTCGGTACGCTGGTCGGCAGCCTGGTCGAAGGGCTACTGGCCCTGCTGGTGCTGATCGTGTTTCTGGTCACGACCTGGTCGCAGGTAATGGGGTGATGGAACCATAGCCTGATCTAGCTGGCCTTAGCTGGCTCTAGCTAGCCGGAGCCAGAGGCTCCAATCCAGGCGGACAGACTTCTTCGCTGTAGTCAAAATTGATGCGCAGCAGATACACCTGCTGGCTACCGGTTTCGTTCTCGAAATTGTAGGCTTTGGCAACATTCAGGGCCTCCTGGTTGAACAGGCGATAGCCCGAACTCTGAAGGATGGCTGGCTCGCCTACAACCCGGTTCTCGGCATCCACCACTACCCCCACGACTGCGTTGCGGCTTTGTTTCAGTGGACAGGCCAGTTTGGGATACTCGGTTTTGACCACCTGCTGCTCAGGCCGGGCTTCTCCCTCGGCGTAGTCTTTGCCCATGGCCTCGCTGTACCAGCTCAAAAAAGAGGTATTGGCGTCAGCAACGCTCGTCCCAGCAGCATTGTAGGTGTAGAGCTCCCGCAGTTCCTGTTGGCGGGCCAGCAGATCTTGCTGAATATCGGCCTGGGTGCGCGGTGAAGGACTGGGCGCAGTTGCCACCTGATCGCCAGATTCACCCGGAGCATTCTCGGCCCCCTCGGGGGATGGCTCAACCGCTACCGAAGGGCTGGGACTGGACGCGGCGGGCGAGGGGCTAGAAGGAGCGGGCGAAGGGCTAGAAGGAGCCGCAGGAGCAGGCGATATGGGAGCCGGTTGAATGGCTATGGGAGGGGCAGAGGGCAGCCGCAGCGTAAACGTCGGCATGGGCGGTGGAGCCACAGGCGGAATAAAAATTGGCAGAGGCGGCGGCGGGGCCAATAGCGAATCGCTGCGGGGTAATGTGCTGCTGGTGGGCGGTTTGGGTAGACCAGGCGATTTAAACAGGTCTGAGCTGGCTGTCGGGGGCAGCAGGGGCGGCAGCTCAACCGGAGGCAGCGTCACCATCTGCGGCAGCCGACTCTGTTCTGCTGGCGTCAGTTCCACAACTTCCACCGGATTGCGAATTTCGGCCTCGGTGGCTCGAGTGGCGCTGTCGGGCCAAAAGGGCAGCAGGCCAAATACCAAACCATGTGCTCCCAGAGAGGCCAGAGCCGCAATGGTAGAGGGACTGCGACCCAGTCGCTTCAGGCGGTTGCTGAGGTCGGACTGGGAATTGGGTGAGGGGAAATTTTTGAAGGGTTTGGGTGCCATAGCTGCTCAATCACGCCACACATTCGATCGGACAACCACAATCATCTACGCTGATCTACGCTCCTGTCGGCCAGGTTTAGCTAACGAATAGGCTCAACAGGTGCTGGCCGCAGGATGGATTGCGGTAGATGGTCGCTGCTGGTGAGCCGTAACCAGAGAGGATTCGATTGCCAGTGTACCGAACAATCTCTCAAATTGCCGGACTGCACCCGCCAGTTTCACAATCTTTGTAATCTCCGTTCCATCTGAGCTTTGTTCCATCTGAACTTTTTGCCATCCAGGCTTTGTTCAATCCAGGCTTTAGTTCAATCTAAGCCAAGACTCGAACGGCAGGGTTCAGGTTCCGCAGCGTTATTCTGCCAACCCAAACGGGGAGCAGCCCAGAAAAGGGGCCGGGGCAAAATCGCTCTGACCTGCGAAGCTGTGAGATCTGTCAGTGCGACGGTGCCCTAGCCCGGAGCGGCATATACCGGAGCG
>JBJTUI010000844.1:0-3814 GCA_046080625.1 Elainella sp.
CAGTTGCCCAGAATCACCAGCGGCACAACGACCAGCAGTATTTTGACATAGGTGAACCAGACCTGTCGCTGCCAGGGTTTCCAGGGTTTGAGGCTTCCGTGAGGCATGGTTGAGGAGTCTGTCGGGGTTGTCTGCGTCTCGATCAGCGTTCCCTCGCCAACTGGGGATCTAATACCAATTGACTACAGCCTCTAGAACTTGCCCGCCACAGCCTCGACGCAGCGTTCGCAGAGCAGCGGGTGCTCGGCAGACTTGCCGACATGGGTGGAGTAGTTCCAGCAGCGGTCGCACTTCTCCCCGGCGGCGTCTACCATGCCCACACCCAGCGCGTCTGACTGGGACTGGTATTTCAGGTCAGCCAGCGGGGTCGGCTGGTCCAATACTTCCACCTGGGAGGTCAGCAGCAGATAGCGCAGTTCATCGACGCCGTTGCCGCTGAGGCTGTCTGGGTTGAGGGCCAACAGGGTTTGCTTCAGGTCGCTGTCGCTGACGTAGAGCAGGACTTTGGCCGCCAGAGAGGAGCCAATCGCCTTATCGGAGCGGGCCTTTTCCAGCACCAGGTTCACCTGATCGCGGATCTGGCGCAATTGCTCCCAGGTCTGGGCCAGGTCGGGCTGCTGGTATTGTTCCGGCAGGTTCACCCAGCCCGCCTCGAACACTGACTTGTAGGGCGTTTTGTAGGGCAAAAACTGCCAGATATCTTCGGCCAAATGGGACAGCACGGGCGCAATCGAGCGGGCCAGGTTTTCCAGAGCCACGGCCAGCACGGTTTGACAGCTCCTGCGGCGAGCGGCGTTCGGGGCGCTGATATAGAGCCGGTCTTTGGCGATATCGAGGTAGAAGTTGGACAGATCGACGACGCAGAAGTTCTGGATCGTCTGGAAGAAGCGGAAGAACTGGTAGGTTTCAAAGGCGTCCGTGGCTTCCGCGAACACCTCGGTCATCCGGTGCAGCATGTAGCGGTCCAGTTCGGGCAGCTCTTCATAGGGCACGGCGTCTTTGGCCGGGTCAAAGTCGTTCAGGTTGCCCAGCAGAAACCGGGCCGTGTTGCGGATTTTGCCGCGACTGTCGTTGATCTGCTTCAGGATGCTCAGACTCAGGGGCACGTCTTTCGAGTAGTCCACCGACGACACCCAGAGGCGCAGCACGTCCGAACCATAGGCGGGCAGGTTCTCGGTTTTGCCCTTCAGCTTGATGCTGCCGCCCTGGATGATGAGCATCGGGTCGATGCCGTTGCCCAGGGATTTGCTCATCTTGTTACCCTCCTCGTCTACCGTGAACCCGTGGGTCAGGACGGACTTAAAGGGGGCATGGCCATTCACCGCCACGCTGGTCAATAGACTGGACTGGAACCAGCCGCGATGCTGGTCCGAGCCTTCCAGGTAGAGATCGACCGGGTAGCGGCCCAGATCGGCGCGCTGCTCCACCACCGAGGCCCAGGAGGAGCCGGAGTCAAACCAGACATCCATCGTGTCGGTGCCCTTGCGGTAGGAGCGACCATTGCTGCGGTAGGGTTCGGGCAGGAGTTCGGAGATCGGCAGTTCCCACCAGGCGTCGGAGCCGTGCTTGGCAAACAGGTTCTCGATGTGGTTCAGGGTGGCTTCGTTCAGCAGCGGCTCGTTGGTTTCTTCGTCATAGAACACGGGAATCGGCACACCCCAGCTGCGCTGCCGGGAGATGCACCAGTCCGAACGCTCCGACACCATCGCCGTGATCCGGTTTTCGCCCTGGGCCGGAATCCAGGTGACTTCGGAGATTGCCTTCAGAGCGGCGTCGCGGAAGCCGTCTACCGAGGCAAACCACTGCTCCGTAGCGCGATACATTACGGGCTGTTTGGTGCGCCAGTCGTAGGGATAGCGGTGGTCGTAGGCTTCCTGCTTCAGCAGCGATCTACTGTCTTCTAAAGCCTGAATCACCGCCGCATTGCCCGAACTGAGCTTGAACTTGGGCTTGCCCTTCTCGACAATCACCTCGTCCACGGTTTGCAGACCGGCAAACTGGCCCGCTTCCGCCATGAATTTGCCCCCGTCGTCTACGGGCGACAGGACGGGCAACCCGTAGCGCTGGCCGACCAGAAAGTCATCGACGCCATGCCCCGGAGCCGTATGCACCAGACCCGTGCCCGATTCGGTTGTGACATAATCACCGCCGATCAGGATCTCACCCTGCCGTTCAAATAAAGGATGCTGATAGACGCTGTGTTCCAGGGCTTTGCCGGGCAGCTCAGCCTCCACAGTCAGCTCCAGACCCAGCTTGGCGGCCAGCGCGGGTACCAGATCTTTCGCGACCAGCAGGTGTTGAAAGGCCGAATCGCCCTCTACCTTGACTACGGCGTAGGTCAGCTCTGGGTTAACGGCCACGGCCAGGTTGGCGGGCAGGGTCCAGGGCGTCGTGGTCCAGATTGCCACACCCAGACCGTCCTGGTAGGGCCGGAACGCCTGAGCCGAATCGGGCAGGCTGACAACTGGGAAGGCGGCGTAAACGCTGCGGGAGGTGTGCAGGTCCGGGTATTCTAGCTCGGCCTCGGCCAGCGCCGTGCGGGAGCTGGGACTCCAGTAGACCGGCTTGAAGCCGCGGTAGATGTAGCCCTTCAGCGCCATCTGGCCAAACACATGGATCTGGGCGGCCTCATATTCCGGCTGCATCGTCAGGTAGGGATGCTCCCAATCGCCCCAGACGCCCAGCTTTTTGAAGCTCTCACACTGCTGATCCACCTGCCCCTCGGCCCAGGCTCTGGCTCGCTGCCGCAGTTCTAGCGGGGTGAGGGCGCGGCGCTCCTCGGGCTTCATTTCTTGCAGCACCTTCAGCTCAATCGGCAGGCCATGGCAGTCCCAGCCCGGCACATAGCGCACCTTGCGGCCCTTGAGGATCTGGTACTTGTTGATGATGTCCTTCAGCACCTTGTTGAGCGTGTGGCCCATGTGCAGCGCCCCGTTGGCGTAGGGCGGCCCGTCGTGCAGAATGAACAGTTCGCCCGGATTTTGCTCAGATAGGGTTTCGTAAATTCGCTCATCTGCCCAAAACTTTTGCAGCTCCGGCTCGCGCTTGGCGGCGTTGGCCCGCATCTCGAACTGGGTCTGGGGCAGATTGACCGTATCTTTGTAGCTTCCGGGTTCTGTTCGCGTCACGGCAGGACTGGGGGAATGAAGGGACATTTAGTAATCTTATCGAACGGCTGGCGATTCTAGCCAGGGGAGGTGGGGAGGTGGGGAGGTGGGGAGGTGGGGAGGTGGGGAAAAATGCCCGGAGCGCTCCGCGATTCCTTTGAAGATTCTTGAGTGTTACCTTGGCGACAGAGCCAACCGACGAATTTAAGTGTATTCTGATAGGACGTGTTTTTCCTGTCCTGTTTCCGAGCGCTGGAGCGTTTTGGCACAGTCAGACACCCCCAGCGAAGCTGGTGGCTTGATGAATGTGACCGCCCCAAGGGCGGATGGCTTTCGCTGAAGGTATCTGTGGGTTAAGAGATCTCCAAGCAAAGAATGATCCAACGGCTAGAGTAATTTTCTGAGGATCTCGACAAGCTCTCTTGGTGGTCAATAGGCGCTGAATCTATTGACCGCCAAACCCCTACTGGATTAATCTTTCGTTGGAGGTCTCTAATTAAAACCGTCCACTTTGGTCAGATGCTTCTTGCTCACGAATATAGCGGCGCACGACCTCCTCTTCAAATCCAATAGTTGACACTGCATAACCGCGTGCCCAGAAATTCTCCCCCTCAAAATTTCGCTGCTTCCCTTTGAAGCGCCGAGCAATCGCAATGGCGCTTTTCCCTTTCACAAATCCAATCACAGACGACACAGCATGTTTCGGG
>JBJTUI010000845.1:0-4489 GCA_046080625.1 Elainella sp.
TACCCTGTTGGCTTTTCCCTTTCCCTTGGCGCGTAGCGCCTCGAAATTTTTTGGCGGTAGAGCAGGGCAAGATGCCCATCCCATATTTCGATCCAAATAGCTGGCCGTACTGCAAATCGTCTTTATTTATACCTCGGTAGGCTGCTTCTGAGCGGCTAGCCACTGCTCATAGGCTGCTTTGTCTCCGCCAAACGAATCGGCTGAAATCTGGCGTTCGGGCATGGGGTGAAGCGGGGCGTTGAGCGGGCTATATTGGCAATAGCAGATCACGATCTGATCGAACTCGCCCATCGGCAGGTCGGGGCTGTAGGTTTCCACCCTCGTGACTTCCCAGTCGCCAGCGCGGTAGTGGGTGCTGTGGCCATGCTGGGCAGGATCGTGGAGGGCATCAACCCGAATAAATTCCAGGGGGCGATAGCCCGGTTCTGGGATGGGTTTGTCGGACGAGTCCCAATATTCGGCCAAAATCCAGGTCAACGCCTGAGTATGCTGCAATTTGCGATTTCTCCAATCGGTCTTATCTGACTTTTCGGCCTGAAAGATCATGTATTTCCGCATCAGGGTTTTTCCTCCGAATCATGATAAGACTTGGGAAACTCAGTCTGGCCTTCAAACACACAGTCAACCTCAAACACTTGATTGACGTCTTCAGGCAATTCTTCGATTCGCTTCAGTATCCAGCCGTATTTCACCTCCATCTTCAGACAATCTGCGGGTTCGACTGCTGCATGCCTTGAAACATCCTCTTCCGCATCGTATCTGGGTTCTGGCATCATTCAGAATGCTCCTCGTGCGGCTGACGGAGGTATGCAAAATCATTTTCGATACACTGCGTCAAGGCAGATTTCTAGCCCGAGTCTAGTACAAAGGTATTCTACTATGCCCGATAATCAACGACTATACAAAAACGCTGAGCTTTTGGTGAGCGCCATCTAAAAACTCTTGTGACAGCGCTGGAAGTTTTGCGATTTTTCGCCTCCCCCTAACCCGTCAGGCTCAACATCCGTGTGCCTTCGAATAAATATAGCGCTACGCACTCAGCTTAAGACAGAAGGGGGTATGGGGGCTGCGCCCCCAGCTAGGGGTTCCACCCCTGCACCCCGTCCTAACCAGAAAGACTATAGCTATACTAAAAACCTCCTGCACAGAGGTGGCTAAACCGGTGCAAGAGGCGACGTGATTCAAAAGATGACGATTCTCAGGACTCTATCTTGAGAATGCCCGTGGGGTTCTGGCAGCTACCAGTTTCCCCAGAATCATCGGGTTGAGTCTATGGTCTTAGTCTAGGGTTTTAGTCTGCGGCTTCTTCGCTCAGCTCCAGGCTACAAATTTCTACCAATTTCTCTTTCTTGGTCAGCTTCACCGCCCGGTCGCCCGTGCCATCCTTGCCCCAGAGGCCAACCTGATCCGCCGTGACCCGCAGCAGCCGGTCAGCATCCGTCATCACCGTCACCGCCGAGCCGGGGAGGGCCGGGGCCGCGCCGATCAGCTGGTCAGTTTTGACCGTGAACTGGATGGCATAGGTGCCAACTTCGCCCCGCTGGGTGGGCCGCAAGAGCTGGAGCCGCATGCGCTTGGCGTAGCCCTGGGCCGTCAACAGCAGCAGTTCGTCGGTGGGGCTGAGCACAATGCAGCTGACGATCGCTTCCTGGCGTCCCACCCTGAGCACCTGCACCCCCTGGGCCGCCCGACCCATCACGGGGACTTTTTCGTCATTGACCGTAAACTTGAGCACCCGACCCGTCGAAGTCACAATCACCAGCTGTTCGTTGGTGACGGCCAGAGCAGCGAATCGCAGCACATCGTCGTCCTTCAGCTTCAGGGCAGTCAGACCCCGGCCACTCAAGTTCTGGAATTCGTTTAGGGGCACCCGCTTGATCCGGCCCTGGGCGGTCAGCATGATCAGATCGAGCTCAATCGTTTCTTCGTTCAGAACAAACTGGGCCGTGATCGTCTCCGGATCGCCTTGGAGCGACAGGGGCAGCAATGACACCAGCGGCGTCCCTTTCGACTGGCGGGCCGTCACCGGAATTTCGCCGATGTTGACCGTAAACGCCTTGCCGCTGCGGGTTAAGACCAGCAATTCCTGCTCGGTGCTGGCGTTCTCCACCTGCACGGCAAAATCTTCAGCCTCCGGCTCGGCCCGCTCCTGGCGACGCTGGAACGCCTTGGGCGAATAGCGCCGCACATAGCCCTTGCGGGTAAACTCCAGCACCACTTCCTGCTCGGTCGATTCCTCCTCGGCGGCAATTTCGGCCAGCTTGGCGGTTTCTTCGGCCCGTTCTTCCTGGCTGAGCAGGCGGGTGCGGCGCGGGTCAGCAAACTTTTTACGCAGGCCGCGCAGGTCTTTCTTCAGAGCTTTTAACAGCTCTTTCCGGTTTTCCAGCAGCCGCTCCAGTTCTTCCATCCGGGCAGTCAGCTCGCTGAATTCGTCCTGGAGCTTCTGGCGCTCTAACCCCGTCAGGCGACTCAGGGGCATGGCCAAAATGGCGCTGGACTGGCGCTCGCTGAAGTCAAACTGGTCTTGCAGGGCCAGCTTAGCCGTACCGCCGTCGGGCGAGCGCCGCAGAATCGCAATAATCTCATCCAGCTCGTCCAGGGCCAGCAGCAGCCCTTCCAGAATGTGAGCCCGGCTTTCGGCTTTTTCTAGCTCGTGACTAAACTGACGGGTCAAGGTTTCTTCCCGGAAGCTGAGGAAGGCTTGCAGCATCTGGCGCAGCGACATCTGGCGGGGCTGACCGTCGTTCAGAGCCAGCATAATCGCGCCAAAGTTGCTCTGGAGCGGGGTGAGCTTATAGAGCTTGTCCAGGATCAAGTCTGGCTGGCCCTCGCGGCGCAGCTCGATCACCACCCGCATCCCGTCCCGGTCGCTCTCGTCCCGGATGTCGGCAATTCCCTCGATCCGTCCCTGGTTCACCAGTTCAGCGATTTTCTCGATCCAGGCGGCCTTGTTGACCTGGAAGGGCAGCTCGGTCACGACAATCGCCATCCGGCGGTGGCGGCCCCGACCCAAATTAACTTCCTCGACTGAGGTGACGCCCCGCACCGTGATGCTGCCTCGTCCGGTAGTATAGGCGTCGCGGATGCCGCTGCTGGCAATAATCTCGCCGCCGGTCGGGAAGTCGGGGGCCGGAATCAGCCGGAACAGGTCGTCGTCGGACAGGTCAGGCCGGTCGATCAGGGCAATCAAGCCGTCGATCACCTCGCCCGCGTTGTGGGGTGGAATGTTGGTGGCCATACCCACCGCAATCCCAGAACAGCCATTCAGCAGCAAAAACGGCAGCTGGGCGGGCAGCACCACCGGCTCCTGCTGGGAGTTGTCAAAGTTGCCGATAAAATCGACCGTGGCTTCGCCGATTTCGGCCAGCAGCCCCTCGTTGCCAACGGGAGCCAAGCGGGTTTCGGTGTAGCGCATGGCGGCGGGCGGGTCGTCGTCTACCGAGCCAAAGTTGCCGTGGCCTTGCAGCAGGGGATAGCGGCTGGAAAAGTCCTGCACCATCCGCACCAGCGCGTCATAAACCGCCTGATCGCCGTGGGGGTGGTATTTACCCAACACGTCCCCAACCACGCGGGCGCATTTGCGGTAGGGCCGGTCGGGGGTCAGGCCCAGTTCGTGCATGGCGTACAAAATGCGGCGATGCACGGGTTTGAGGCCATCGCGCACATCGGGTAAGGCCCGCCCGACAATCACACTCATGGCATATTCCAGATAGGATTGCTGCACTTCAGTGTGCAGGGCGGTGGGAATCACCTGTCCTGACGAAAGAATGCTTAGTTGTTCAGCCATGAGTTCGGTTCCTTTCCCGTGTTTGAAGCAAAGTTTTGAGAAGTCTAGCAGTTGCCATCGCGGACAGGATGACTTAGCGTTGAGATTACAGTTCGCTATTCTACAGTCCGCTATTCTAAAGACATCTGCCCTTTCACAAATAATTCCACAGCTAATTTCACAGTATTACGCAATCGCAGAGCATCATAAAGGCAAACCTCAAGACAATGTGGTCGAGAAATGGGGTCGAGACAAGGCAGTCAGGACAGCGTGATTGCTGGTTTCGCGGTTCTGGCCAGGGTTGTCCAAGTCCAAAAGCAGTTTAGCTGCAGGTCTGTTTGGTTGGGGCTGACGGGTAGGTATTGGTTCTACTGTGGCCTGTCTGAGTCATTTTCTGGGCGATCTTCTGGGTGATTTTCCGAGCAGCCCTCTGGGCGATCTGTTCTCAGGATCGAGCGGTGGATTGCCGTCAGATTAGTCACATCAGCCAGATCAGCTCCAGTTAGGGAGCGCTACCCAGGTTGGGGAAAAGTTGCCAAACCCGCCCCAACCCGTAAACTGACTATGGTAATGAGGGTAAATAAGCAGGTTTAGGAGCTATGAGAACGGTTTTAATCGTTGAAGATGATCTGATCAATGCGCGTGTGTTCTCCAAGATTTTGACTAAGCGGGGTGGCCTGGAAGTCAAGCACACCGAGAACGTTGACGAGGTGATGAAAATTG
>JBJTUI010000846.1:0-4173 GCA_046080625.1 Elainella sp.
CTGCTCGATCAACTTCGGGTGAGGGAGTACAGAGAATTCTCTGCTGGGGGCACAGCCTCCAAACCCCGCTCTCAAAAAAACAATTACACCAACCGCCTGACGGCGTTTTGCAGATAAACAACCCACGGATGAACGTTGGGGGGCGGGGGCTCCCCCCCTCCGCGGGGGCACAGCCCCCACACCCCCCTCCTGTAGCTAACTGAAATGAAAATCGCTGTAAGCCTTTCTGAACTTTGCCTGGGGAACAGCAGCAAATCCCCTGGATGCATCCCTGTATTGCTTTCTAGTATTTATTCTGGATCGAATTCTGGATTGAGCTGTATTGATCAAGATAGCGGCAGGAAGTCGGCTGTGCCTCTACAGGAAGCACGAACCTTGATTCCCCGTTTACCCGTTCAAGTTACCCGCTCAAGCAGGAGAATCTGATCGTTACAGCTTGCCTCAAGGGGGCGGAAGGACTGGGAGTCGGGCTTGTTTTACTTCAATAAACGCCATATTCTGGACGCTAGACAGGACGGAACTTTGCGCATGAAACTTCTATCGAATTGGGGATTTAGCAGCGAAAGCTGGAAGGGTAGTCGGGGTGAATACTGGGTGCTGCTACAGGCAATGCTGATGGTCGGCTATCTGCTGCTGCCGGTCTATCGGCCTGCTGTGCTGGAGCCGCTGCTTCAGCCGCCGTTGATCTACGCGGTTTGGGCTGTGGCCGGGCTACTGTTCCTGCTGGCGGCTCTGCTTGTAGTCAGAGGATTGATCGATCTGGGCGATAGCCTCACGCCCCTGCCCTACCCCAGAGACGAGGCCGAACTGGTGCAAACTGGCGTCTATGGCCTGGTGCGCCACCCCCTCTACAGCGGCATCATTATCGCCGCCAAAGCCTATGCAATTGGGCAGCTCAGTCTCAGCCACTTGATTGCCACACCAGTACTGTTTGTCTTTTTCAACCTGAAGGCCAGCCGCGAGGAAATCTGGCTCCAGGCCAAGCATCCTGCCTATACCGACTATCAACAGCGCGTTAAGAAGCTGATTCCCTGGATTATGTAATCTGGCGTTCGAAATGGCTAACCCGTTCAAATCCGATGGCTCAAATTTCTCAATTTGTAGAAAAAGCGCGATTGGTATAGGCTATTGGTTAGTAGAACGAACGTATCAAACAAATGTATTCATCTTAGAGAACATCTATACTACTGCTGTCTCTGGGCGCGGCGTTCTGGCATCGACCCAAATCCACTCTCTGAGGTTTGGGATTTCAGCGCTCCTGCTACCCCTAATGAAGCGGATTGATTCATCACACTGGTGAATTGCTGCGTTTCGCCTAAACGACAGCTCACCCAAGCTATTGCTAACAACATTTGCCAACAACGTTTGCTGACAACGTTCTGATCACCATGCCGGTTTTGATTGCGCGACGATAGAAACACCCCTTGGTTCTGTAATTCAAGGCTCGCTGAGCCAGGGTTTAGAGGTGCGACTGCACGCCTCGGTGCTGGTTGAAGACATGCGGGTGGGCAAGTTTCTGGTGGTGCAGGGGGTGCGGTCGCGCTTCTTCTGTATGTTGACGGACGTGGCTCTGGGAACGGCCAGTCCGCGAATTTTGGCCAATCCGCCCGAGCCGAGCAACACATTTCTTCAGGACGTTCTGGCCGGGACGGGCACCTTTGGCACGATCAACCTGACGCCGATGCTGATGTTTACGCCCAAATCGCCCGCCGACAGAGGAGACAGTCTGACCAAACCCACCGACAAGAAGCGCGGCAAAGCCAAAGCAGAGGCCAGCCTGGGCTCCTATGAGGCCAATACCAACAGCGTCGAGCTATCGCCCGTTAAAACGATTCCCAGCCACTTCAGTCAGGTCTACGACGCCTCCGATCGCGACTTTCGGGCCGTGTTTGGCTGGGAGGATGACCCCCAGCGCCGCAATTTTGCCATCGGTCAGCCAATCGACATGGACGTGCCGATCTGCCTCGATCTGGATCGGTTTGTCGAGCGCAGCAACGGCGTGTTTGGCAAGTCGGGCACGGGCAAATCGTTTCTGACCCGGCTGCTGCTGTCCGGGATCATTCGCAAACGGGCAGCCGTAAATTTGATCTTCGATATGCATTCCGAATACGGCTGGGAGGCGACCCGCGAAGGCAAGCAGTTCAGTACGGTAAAGGGGTTGCGGCAGCTGTTTCCCAGCCAGGTGCAGATCTATACGCTCGACACCGAATCGACCCGCAGGCGCGGCGTGCGCGATGCCCAGGAGCTTTACATCAGCTACGACCAGATCGAGGTAGAAGATCTGATGCTGGTGCGGGGCGAACTCAACCTCTCGGAGGCCAGCCTAGAGAACGCGATTATCCTGCGCAACGAGTTTGGCAAAGCCTGGATCTCGCGGCTGCTGTCCATGAGCAACGAAGAGATTCAGGAGTTCTGCGAAGTCAAGATGGGCAGCAAATCCTCGATTATGGCCCTCCAGCGCAAGCTCACCCGGTTGGACGACCTGAAATACCTGCGCCAGACCTGCCCCAAAAACTACGTGGCCCAGGTGCTGGAATCTCTGGAGGCGGGCAAGCATGTCGTGGTCGAGTTTGGCTCCCAGTCCAACCTGCTCTCCTATATGCTGGCCACCAACATCATCGCCCGCCGCATCCACGCCAGCTATGTCCACAAGGCCGAGCGGTTTTTGCAGACCAAGAACCCCAGCGACCGGCCCCAGCCGCTAGTCGTGACGATCGAAGAGGCCCACCGCTTCCTCGACCCGGCCACGGTGCGCCAGACGATCTTCGGCACAATTGCCCGGGAAATGCGCAAATATTTCGTCACCCTGCTGGTGGTGGATCAGCGGCCCTCCGGCATCGACAACGAGGTCATGTCCCAGGTGGGCACAAGGATCACGGCCCTGCTGAACGACGAAAAAGACATTGAGGCGATCTTTACCGGCGTGTCGGGCGGTCAGGCGCTGCGCTCGGTTCTGGCCAAGCTCGACTCCAAGCAGCAGGCGCTGATTTTGGGCCATGCGGTGCCCATGCCCGTCGTGGTTCGCACCCGCGCCTACGACGAAACCTTCTACGCCGAAATTGGTGAAACTCCCTGGGAAGACCTGCCCAACGAAACAATTCTGCGGGCCGCCGAAGTCGCCAAAGCCGATCTGGGATTTTAGGTTCAGACTCGACCACCGCAACGAGCTCAAACTGTACGGAAATCCGTCTCGGTTTCCCGTACCTAGCCTTAATTGATCCAGGCGATGATTAGATCACCCAATTTTCGTGGCTGGCATCAGCCGATTTTGGGCAATTGAGCCTGTGTTGAGGAGGAAATTAGCCTTGGGTTCTCTACGTAGCCGAGTAAATTTTCAGAGCGATTTTATACCGCTGATTCCGTATCACACCGCTGTCATCAGAACGTCATTGAATTGTCAAGCAAATTCATCCAGTTGGATGAATTCACAGAGCTTTACGCAGCCTTAAAGTTGTATTATTATAGTCAATAAATGAACTCATAACGATTCCGCTTAACGCTGCATGTGAAGTTGTTCAGATAGAGTGAAGGGCCTGGGATTGCTGGGCCTGATGTAGAAGTTCATCTGGGTTGTTGAGAATTAAGGAGTTGCAGAAGGGGGTGAGGAAATAACCCCGATTGAAGGCGATAGGCCGATCAGGTTCGCGTTAGCAGCTCCAAGCTTAGTAGCTCCAATCTGATCCCAAAACTGAGCACGTCACTCCATTCTCGGCTGTCATGCTGTCTATCAGGCTATTCAAGCTGTCAGGCCATCCAAAGTATTGAAAGCGCTAGCCGTTGTTTCCCCCCATTTCCCTGCGCCGCTTGTCCTGAATCTTGTCCTGAAGCAAGTCTTCCTGCCCCATAGCCTCGTCAGGGCCAAACCAGTCAGAGAGTCGATTTTCAGAGAGTCAATCTTCCCTTCACCTGTTCCCATTTGCCTGATTCTCCCTGCCCGGTTTGATAGAGCCAGCCCAGAGCAATCGCCAATTCTGTCCCCCATTCCACCATTCAGGCATTAAATTACCAAGCCCGATTCATCGCCCCCATTCACATCCCCAATCCTCTGTTGTTGAGTCACCGTACCTTTATTAGCTTTCCTAGCCCTGTTCGAAGGAGTCCATCCATCCATGACAACTGCCAATACCGAAACCAAGACCAGTAAAACGAAGGCTGCCAAGCCCCTGTTTACGG
>JBJTUI010000847.1:0-8559 GCA_046080625.1 Elainella sp.
CACTAGAATGGGCCTATCTCCTCCCTCCTCTAGAGCTTGATTAGGGTGTTGCAACAGCCTGCTCGTTCCATCCCAATTCCACCCCTGGAGCTACTGTACACACATCTCTTGCTTCACCTCAAGACTCTGCACTCGCCCCCTTGTATCTTAAGAGAAGAGCGGTAGACCGATTGCCCCCAGGTGAAGAGACCGAGATTTAGTCAAGGTCGCCGCTCCCTCATCTGTCAGAAACTCGAAAAATCGCCAGGGTCAGTGAACCCGTATCGCACAAGGTTGAGTGATAGGTGAAATCTCAATGAGATCAGGAGCATGATGATGAAAACAACTGCCACAGAACCGCAATGGGTTGGAATTGATGTCAGCCAAGCTTGGCTGGATGTTGTGTTGCGTCCGGCTGGCCACTACTGGCGATTGAGCAACCAGGAGTCCGGCTTTGCCGAGTTAGTCGCTCATCTGCAAGGCTTTGAGGTCAAAGGCATCGTGCTGGAGTCTACTGGCGGGATGGAACGAGGCATCGTAGAAATGTTGCAACGACAAGGACTCACGGTTGCGGTGATTAACCCCAAGCGGGCGCGCGACTTTGCCAAGGCTTCTGGTCGGCTTGCCAAGACAGACCGGATAGATGCAGCCGTCTTAGCCCATTTTGCCGAAGCGATGCGCCCTTTGCCCAAGCCCTTGCCCTCTGAGCAGCAAGCGGCTTTGTCCGATTTGGTCAATCGCCGTGCTCAACTCGTCGAGATGCTCAACAGCGAACAGCGACGGTTGCATAGCGTCCGCAATCGTTCCGCCAAAGCTGACATTGAGACCCACATCGAGTGGCTCCAGCAGCGGGTCAAAGGCTTGGATGGGGAGATTGACCAGTTACGCAAGGACAACCAACAATGGCAGCAACAGTATGAGTGGCTCACAAGTGTGCCTGGTGTCGGGCGAGTGGTGGCAACGACTTTACTAGCTGCATTACCGGAATTAGGAGTGCTCACGAGTAAGCAGTTGGCCAGTTTGGTTGGGATTGCTCCGCTCAACCGCGATAGTGGCAAGATGCGAGGCAAGCGGCAGATTGTGGGAGGGCGAGCGCTGGTGCGTTCAGTGTTGTACATGGCAGCGTTGGTTGCAGTTCAGCATAACCCAGTCATCTGTGCGTTTTATCAGCGTCTTCTCCAGGCAGGCAAAGCGAAGAAGGTGGCGTTGATTGCCTGTGCTCACAAGCTCTTGGGCATACTCAATGCCTTGGTGAAGCATCAAGTGTCCTGGAGCGTTCCAACGACGGTTGAACCTGCCCCGCTGGCGCTTGCACACTCAAGTTGTTGACATAACAAGATAATCGCTAAATCTTCGATTAATCAAGCCCAGCTACTTAGAAACTCCTGCATGAAAGCATTCGTTACAGGCGCTAACGGCTTTACCGGCTCCCATCTTGTTCAGGCGCTGGAGGCCCAGGGCCATCAAGTTGTGGCGCTGGTGCGGCAGACGAGCGATCTGTCGCGGCTGGCTGGCAGTCAAGCTCAGCTCGTCTATGGCGACATCACCGACCGGGCGGCTCTGCAAACCGGCATGGCTGGATGTGACTGGGTGTTTCACACGGCGGCCTACGTGGAACTGGGCATTGTCGATGCGGCTAAAATGGCCCGAATCAACGTTGAGGGGACCCGCGCGGTTTTGGAAACAGCCCAGGCTGCCGGGGTCAGCAAGCTGGTCTATTGCAGCACGATTGGCGTCTATGGCGATACCCAGGGCCGCGTGATCGACGAAACCTTTCAGCGCCAGCAGCAGGATTTTTCCTCGGCCTACGACCGCACCAAATACCAGGCCCAGCAGCTCGTGGATCAGTTTGCCGCCCAGGGGCTACCCGCCGTTAGCCTGATGCCCTCCGGGATCTACGGGGCCGATGACCCCCACTTTGGTCCGATTTTGCGGAACTTTGTCAAAGGCAAGCTCAAGGTCTGGGCGGGCGGCCAGCGGATCACCGGCTTTGTCCATGTAGACGATCTGGTGGCCGCGATGCTGCTGGCGGCAGAACGGGCCGCGCCGGGCAGCCACTACATTATTTCAACGGGCGAGATGAGCACTGCCGAGATGTTTGGCTTCATCAGCCGCGAAACCGGCGTCCCGACTCCCTGGGAAGTGCCAGAGCCAATTGTCCGGCTGGTGGGTAATCTGCTCGACCCGCTGGGCCGCTGGTTCAACTGGCAGCCGCCGATTAGCCGCGAACGGGTCCACTATATCTACGACCGCTGTGTGCGGGTAAAGGGCGACAAGGCTCGTCAGGAACTCGGCTGGCAGCCCCGCTCCTTAGAGCAGACCTTGAGAGACTCCTTGGCAGGCTAAATCAATCAGGCTAAACAAACTGGGCCTGCCCGCCACCGCCCAGCTGGGTCGATTGCAATACGCCGTCTTCGATATGCACCACCCGGTCGGCCTCTTCAATGATCCGGGCATCGTGGGTCACCATCACCACCGTGCGGTTTTGCTCTTTGGCCAACCGGCGCAGCAGGGCCACCACAGCCTGACCGCTGCGTGAATCTAGAGCCGCTGTGGGTTCGTCGGCCATGATGAAATGGGGGTCGCCAGCCAACGATCGGGCAATCGCCACCCGCTGTTTTTGGCCGCCCGACAGGTCGCGGGGCAGGCTATTGGCTTTGTCGCTCAGCTCGACCTGCTCCAGCAGCCGCATGGCCTCCTGGCGGCCAGCCCGGCCCTTAACGCCCTTCATTTCCAGGGCCACGACCACGTTTTCCAGGGCCGTCAGGGCCGGAAACAGATTAAATTCTTGAAAGATAAAGCCGATGTTCTTCAGCCGAAACCGGGCCAGCTGGGAGCGCGACATCCGGGTCAGATCCTGGCCCAGCAGTGAGACACTGCCTGTAGTGGGGGTGAGGATGCCGCCCAGAATCGAGAGCAGCGTCGTTTTGCCAGAGCCCGACGGCCCCATCAGCAGCTGAATGTCGCCCCGATACACGTCCAGGTCAATGTTTTTGAGCGCCTGAAAGCGCTGGGAGCCGCTTTGAAACACCATCTCTACGCCCCGTGCCACAATTGCTCTCGCACCAGCCTTGGTTGGATCAGCTGTCGTATCCACACCCTGAGTCACGGTCTTGCTGGGTTCCGTTAAATTGATTTGAAAATTGATTGGCGTCGCAGTCATGGGTCGATTTAGAGTCGGTTTGGGGTTGGACTGAAGACAGGGCTTCTCTTAAATATAGGGACCAGGGCTTTCACTTTATGCAGTATGCGAGGTTTTCACAGGGATAGTTGTTAATCTGGCACAGTCTGCAATCTGGCACATCTGGGCAAATCATCCGGTTAGTCTGGCATCTCTAGCGAAAGCAGTAGTTCACCTTCGAATCTGTCACATTCATTTCGGTTTGCTCAGGGTAGATTCACCAGGTCTGGATCGGAATTCAGCAGGCAGACGAGCAGCTTGAGGCAAGATACTTAAGCAGGACACTTAGGCAAGATACAGGCAAACGAAACGAAATCACAGAAGCCGTCCCGGACAGCTCACGATTTAAACACAATCGCCGGGTCAACTCGGGTAATTTTCTGGATGGCGAAAATGGCCGAGCCGACACACATAAAGATCGTCAAGCCCAGGACACCCGCCGCCGTCATTGGCGTAATCAGGATCATGATGCCCTGGGTGCGGAAGGTCCAGGCTCCCAGGGCCAGACAGAGTCCCAGACTCGGCAGATAGCCCAGCAGCCCCATCCAAAGCGCCTGCCGAATAATAATCCCGTAGACGACCTTGTCCGAAACTCCCATCGCCTTGAGGGTGGCAAACTCCTTCATGTGATCTGACACGGAGGAATAAAGGATCTGTCCGACAATCACAATCCCGACAATCACCCCCACCGTGGCTCCCAGGCCCAGAATGAAGCCGACCCCGGTGCGCCGCACCCAAAATCTGCGCGTCCGCTGGGCCATTTCGGCCTGGGTCAGGGCCATGCTGTTGGGGATGGCCTGCTGGAGCTGCTGTTTGAGCTGCTGTAAATCCTGCCCAGGCTTGGCCCGCACCAAAATATAGCTAATTGGGTCGGTCGCTCCCAGAGGCGAGGGCTGAGCGGGGGCAGTACTGGTTTCGCGCTGGTAGACGTTCGTACAGAGAAATTCGTCGTTCTGGACTCGACAGTTGAGATTGGAGGTCAGCCCGCTAGTTGAAAAGGCTTTGGCGTTCTCCACCGAGGTGAACAGGTAGGGGCTGGAGGTAATCGACTGGCTGTTTTGGGTAAGGCCAACCACCGTGAGGGAGGTCGAGCCAAAAGAAGCCGTATCGTTGACTTTGGCAACGCCTAAACTGTCGAGGACTGATTCATCTACCAAGACGGTGTAGGGCTGCTTCAGGTTTCCCAGGTTGCCGCTCGACAGCTTGAAGTCGCTGAACAGCTGGCCGTCCGGCTGGAAGCCAAACATGCGGATCAGGTTGATTTCACCGCTGGGGCTGCGCCAGGTGCCGCCCGTCATCAGCAGCGGCTCGACTCGCTCGACTCCCGCCACCTTCTGGGCCAGGCTCAGGTTAGCAGCGGGCATCGGCAGGGTCAACTCTAGCTGCACCATGTCCTGGTTGGCTACCCAGATATCGGCATCAGCGTGATCGACCACCGTGCCGACGGAGCGGACAAAGCCGTTCAGCACGCCGGTTTGAATCGTCACCAGACTGACCGCAAACATAATTCCAGCCTGGGCCACCAGAAAGCGGGGAATGTCTTCAAATAAATTGCGGCGGGCGATGGAAGTCATGAACCTGAACCTTGACTAGGGGGCAGAGAAGGGGCAGAAAGAGGAGACAGAGGGGGGCAGATCGGGTGCGGGCAAGTTCTGGCGGAGTATCCAGCGACCCAGTAGCTCATCCAATCCGGCGGCTATCAGTATCAGTAGCGATATAAAAGCAGTAGCGATATAAAGCAGTAGGGATATTAGTGGCTATCAGTATCAGGCGTTCTCACTATTCTGGCAAGCTGCATTCTGACAGGGCTTCGTCTAATGGCATGAGATCAACTAGCCGAACGGATTAGAGGGGGAGACAGCGGAGGCGAAGGCAAGCTCGAACCAGCAACACCAAACCGCCCCATCAAGCTCGGTTTAGGAGAGCCGAGCCAGCAGCTTCAGCAAAAACTGGCTGCGCGGGGTCAGCAGCGTGCGGCGATAGGCATCGGCTGCTTTTTTGATCGCCTCTGCCTGGGTGGGGTAGGGGTGGATCACGCCCGCCAGCTGGCTGAGGCCCAGCTTGTTGACCATCGCCGTCGTGATTTCGCTAATCGTTTCGCCCGCATGGCGTGCCACCAGGGTTGCACCCAAGATTTTGTCGCTGTTGGGCGGATGAAGGATTTTCAGGAAGCCGGTAGTTTCGCCGTCTGCCAGAGCCCGATCGACCGTATCCAGGGGGATGCGGATAGTCTGCACGGCGATGCCCTGCTGCTGGGCTTCGGTCTCGTAGAGCCCGACATGGGCCACTTCCGGGTCGGTGTAGGTGACCCAGGGCATCACCAGACTGCTGAGTTTAGACTTGCCCGGACCAAACGGAGCAAACAGGGCGTTTTTGATCACGATCCGGGCGGCGGCATCCGCTGCGTGGGTAAACTTCCAGTCCATACAGATGTCGCCCGCCGCAAAAACTCGGGGGTTGGTGGTTTGCAGGTAGTCGTTCACCTTCACCCCTCTGGCGTCGTAGGCCACCCCGACGGCTTCCAGATTCAGCCCTTCGACGTTAGGGGCGCGTCCGGCCCCAATCAGGATCTGATCGACGGTAACGCTGTCGGCAGCGCCAGACACCTCGAAGTCGATTTGCTTACCCGACTCCGTGGCCTCTACCCGGCTAATCTGGCCGTTCAGCACTAGGCAGATCCCCTCCTGGATAAACTGCTGCTGAATCAGCTCTGCCGCCTCCGGCTCTTCCCGGTCGAGCAGGTGATCGCCCTTATGCAGCAACACAACCTCAGACCCTAAGCGGCGGAAGGTCTGGGCCAGCTCACAGCCGATCGGACCGCCGCCAATCACGGCCAGTCGGGCCGGACGTTCGGTGAGGGAAAACACGGTTTCGTTGGTCAGAAAACCGGCTGCGGCCAGTCCAGGAATTTCGGGCTGGGCCGCCCTGGCACCCGTAGCAATCACGGCCTTCTTGAACCGCAGGCCCACACCAGAGTCAGCAGCTTCAACCTCGATCGTCTGGCTATCTCGAAACCGGGCCTGTCCCAAAAACACATCCACCCCCAGCTTCTGGAAGCGGACCGCCGAATCGTGGGGGCTGATTCCGGCCCGCACCCGCCGCATTCGGGCCATCACCGCCCCAAAGTCGATTTGCAGGGATTCCGGCGGCTGTACCCCAAAGTCCTGAGCTTCTCGGATATCGGCCACCACTCGGGCCGAGCGAATCATGCATTTAGAAGGAACGCAGCCGACGTTCAGACAGTCTCCCCCCATCAGATGCCGTTCTACCAGCGCTACCTTCAGGCCCAGTCCCAGGCCAGCTGCTCCTGCCGCCACGACTAGCCCTGCCGTTCCGGCTCCGATCACCACCAAGTCATACTGGCTTTGGGGAGTCGGGTTCTGCCAGTCGAGGGGATGGACGTGGGATAACAGGGTCTGGTTATAGTCGTCCAGGGGGGCGACAAGCGGCATCTGGTCGGGCGGAGAGACAGCCTGGGGGGACATGGAAGACTCCAAAGCGTTGGGGGGAAGCGGCTGAAGCCGCCTGAAGGGAAAGCCAGAGCAAGGGGACTGAAGTTAGAACAAAAGTCAGGGCGAATCGTTAGACAGGGGCGGCTCGGGTGCGGTCGATTCGGCCAGAGCCTGTCGGGCGATGCGGGTGATGTAGAGGGTCACGGCCAGGGTGGCGGCCAACCCCACCAATCGGCTGGCCCACTGAAGACCCGAGGGAGCAGCGGTATCCCCCAGCTGGGCCAAACTGCCGGTCAGGGAACCAAGATAGACGTAGAGCAGGGTGCCGGGCAACATGCCAATACAGCCCAGCAGATAGTCTCGCCACCGCACGTTGGTGATGCCAAACGCGTAGTTGAGCAGGGTGAAGGGAAACAGGGGTGAGAGGCGAGTCAGCAGCACAATTTTGAACCCATCCCGGCTGACGGCCTGATCGATGGCTTTGAATTTCGGATCGGCCTCGATTTTGCGGGCTACCCAGTCGCGGGCCAGGTAGCGCCCGACCCCAAAGGCCAGCAGGGCTCCCAGACTGGCACCCAGCATCACGTAGAGCGAACCCTCTACAACCCCGTAAATTGCCCCTGCCCCCAGAGTAAGCAGCGAGCCCGGAATGAAGGCCACCGTGGCCAGGGCATACAGACCGATAAAAACAGCGACTCCGAATCCCCCCAGGGCTTGAATCTGGCTCAACGCCTGCTCAATGGGAGTGCGAAGGTCGGCAGCGAACCCGTTGAGCAGGGCGGCATTCACCGGAGCGGGCAAACACAAAACCACAAGAACCACGATCGGGCTGAGCAGCAAAACTGCAATACCCAACCGCCCAAGGCCAGAGAAGATCAGCTGAAGCAATTGCCGCATACACCGGAGCCTGTAAGTTGCCCTCTCTTTATCCTAGAAGCATTTTGAATCGGCAGGTGATGCCAGCCTGAGCCCAGCCTGAAAATTTGCTGAACCCGGTGCTACCAGCAGCTGATCGGACCCCAGACTGCCGATATTTCGATAATTAGAAGAATATTAAGTAACGTTAAGGTTTTATAATATCTGCCAGTAGGAAGAGGGCGGCCAAGCAATTGCGCTGTAAAGCGGCCCGTTTTCTGCTGGGTCTTCTGCATTTGATATTTTGTCCCCTAATTGATTTGTCACGTGACTCTTACAACCCCTCGTCCGTCAGATTGTGAAGTGCGCCAGTCTCTGCCGTTTACCCTGCAAGAGGTACGCAGCGCCATTCCCAGCCATTGTTTTCAACCCCAGCTCGGGCGTTCGCTCGCCTACTTTTTTCGGGATTTGGGCCTGATCGCCCTGCTCTATGGCATCGCGATTCAAGTGGATCACAGCGGCATTTTTGCCCAATTGGGTCCTGTTTGGGGTTTCCTGGGTCAGCTGATCTTTTGGCCCCTGTTCTGGTTCAGCCAGGGCACTTTGTTCTGGGCACTGTTTGTCGTGGGGCATGACTGTGGCCATGGCTCCTTTTCCCGCCAGCGCTGGCTGAATCACCTGGTTGGCCACCTCAGCCATACGCCGATTCTGGTGCCCTATCACGGCTGGCGGATCAGCCACCGCACCCACCATGCCAACACCGGCAATATCGACAACGACGAGAGCTGGTATCCCGTCACCGAAAGCCGCTATCGCAACATGACCTGGTTTGAAAAGCTGGCCCGGTTTCACCTGATTCTATTTCTCTACCCGCTGTATCTGTTCAAACGCTCCCCTGGCAAGCAGGGCTCTCATTTTCTGCCCGATAGCCCCCTGTTTCGGCCCAGCGAAAAAAATCAGGTGTTGACCAGCACAATCTGCTGCGGGCTGATGCTGGTGCTGCTGGCCGGTCTAGGCTGGCAATATGGGCTGGGCGCTCTGCTCAAGTTCTATGGCATGCCCTACCTCGTGTTTGTGATCTGGCTCGACCTC
>JBJTUI010000848.1:0-4100 GCA_046080625.1 Elainella sp.
TCGCCTGCTGCCGTCTCGCGGTAAGGTCTGGCTGCTGCGGCGGTTTGGTAGCAAAGTTGGTCAGGGCGTGCGGATCAAACCGGGTGTGCGGGTTAAATTTCCCTGGCGATTGCAGATTGGCGACTATTGCTGGATTGGCGAGAACGCCTGGATCGACAATGTGGCCCCGATCAGTTTGGCCGATCACGTCTGCCTCTCCCAAAACGTCTATCTCTGTACGGGCAATCACGACTGGAGCCATGTCCAGTTTCAGCTCCGGGCTGCGCCGATTTGTCTGGAGGCTGGCTGCTGGATTGCCGCCTGTGCTGTAGTCGGCCCCGGTGTGACTGTGGGAGCCGGAGCTGTGCTGACTCTGGGGAGCGTTGCGGTGATGTCGTTGGCACCGATGACGATCTATACGGGCAATCCGGCTGTGGCGGTCAAGCCCCGCGTGATCAGAGCTATGGGCTGAGAGATTCAGCAACCGGGTTAGAATTAAACCAATTGTTGGCTCCTGACCGGGATAGGAAGGCCCGTAGAATGATGGGAATCCTAAAACCAACGTGAATCCGAGGCTAGAGAATGCTGGTATTTTTTCTGCACGGTGTAGCTACCAAAAACGCCGACTACGCCAAACCGCTACAACACCTGCTGAAACAGGAATTTATCCAGCGGAAACAGCCGCTGCCGCACTTTTATGCCGGATTCTGGGGCAACGTCTTCAAGCAGACCGGGCAGATGTGGAACTGGATTCACAAAGATCTGGAGGCGTTGAAAGCAGGCTATCCGGCTGATGTACAAGATATCTTCCGCTACCAGGAAATGCGCGAAGACTTTATCTCCCAATTTTTTGGTGATGCACTCACCTATTTCAACACCGAACGCGGCCTAGACATCCGGGACACGCTGGCCGATCAACTCTACAAGTTTCTGAAACACCATCCCCAGGAGACAGACCTGCATCTGGTCAGCCATTCCCTCGGAACTGTTATTCTCTGGGACGTGTTGTTCTCAGATCGCTTTGCGAATGATGACCCAGCCTACACAATTCGCTCGCTGCTTGCCCCGGTCGTTCAAGATTCAACAAAGGCGCAGCTCAAAAGTTTGACCACAATGGGCTCACCAATTTTATTCTTCAATATGATGCTAGATGTTTCACCGCAGCAGATAAAGATGTTTTTATCTCGTTACAGTACAGACATATTCAGATGGATAAATCTTTTACACTCGTCTGATATCATTGCCTACCCACTCCAGTCTAGCTTGCAGATAGACAGAATTTCCAACCTGTTTTTCCGCGACCGCTACATCTGGTCTGACGCCAACCTTGCCGAGAGGGCAGCCCGAGCTTTTGGTCAGGCCCACGCCGCAATGGCACTTGGAGTCAGCGACGCACATAGCTCCTACTGGCAGAGTCGCGGTGCTGCTCGGTTTGTGGCGAGCAATCTGCTGGGCGAAGTGGGCGAAGTTGATATGGCGAAGGTGGATCTGGACGGTGAAACTGCAATGTCCGACAGCCAACCGAGCGTGTTTGATTTATCGGGGAAGTTGATCAGCCAGAAGCTCAAAGATCTGGGCAGCAGATAAGATTCTAAGCTTTGAACAGATGTTGATATACAATTGCCCCTGAGCTAACCTTCTGTTATCATGCCTCAAATACTCATTATTAATTGGCAATGCTGGCAAGATACAGGCGGAAGGCGCTCGATGTTGTGAATGGATTGCCTTTGATGGAGCCGCTAGAATACTGCCGTCGTTGGGTGACAACTATTGAACCAGGTGAACGTGGCTATCGGGCCGAATGCATTCGCGCTTTAGAAAAGGCGACCTTCGGTGTTTATAAGTTCGAGACAATCAATCGCAATTGGGGCGCGGAGTTCGAGCGTAGACCTGAATCGGCTCTTGAGCTACTGCGAGTTGCCAACATGCTAAACGAGATGGACGCAGGTTTAGAAGCCCTAAACACCTCTGTGGCCGAAATTTTGGCAAAAGTGCGGCAGGTTGCGCCTCGAAATAAGCAGGATTGATCAAATACTCATTAAAAATGAATAATTGCTTGATTCTGCCGGGACTAAAATCCTACACTCGTCCCATCCAGTTCAGAGCATCTTCCAATATGGCAGACGAGTTTGTTTTCGACCCTTCAGGTTTCGACCCTTCAGCTGACGAAACAGCCCAGCGCGAACGCATCAAGCATGTGCTGTATGGCTCTCCTCGGGCGATTGCCCGCACAATTCACCAGCTGCATAACCAGGGCTACGCCGAAGCCCCCGCCTAGAGTCGCCCCAGCCTACCGAAATTCCCGGCGAGTTCATGAGTCTGCTGCTGCGCTATCTGCTGCTCTAGAGCCACCTTCGTCCACCTGGCGAACCGTCCTCTGACTTGACGCAGCCCTGGCAAAATCGATTAGCGTAAAATCACGCGAGTTGAGGCCAGCGAGAACCATGACTTCCGAGAAATTTCGGCGAGAGCTGCGCCAAGAGGCCGAGCAGTGGTGGCAGGAGGGGCTGATTGACAGCAGTCTCTATGCACAGCTGGCTGAACGCTATCAGCTACAGTCCCTAGAGCGGGAGGCCAGCCACCAGTTTATTGCAATTTTGATGGGGCTGGGCGGTATTTTGATGGGGCTGGCGGCCATTACCTTCGTGGCGGCCAACTGGCAGGTCTGGCCCCGTCTGGTGAAGCTGGGGCTGCTGCTGGGTCTGTTTGTCAGCATGAATGCGGCGGGCTTTTATCTGTGGCGGCGTCCGGCTAGCAGTTCCAGGACCCAGCGTTTGGGCCAGGGGCTGCTGCTGCTGGGAGCCCTGCTGCTGGGAGCCAATTTGGGGCTGATTTCCCAGATGTTTCACCAGAGCGGCAATAGCCACGAGCTGTTTCTGGTCTGGGGGCTGGGCGTTGTGGCCATGGGCTTCAGCCTCCGGCTTGCCTCCCTGGGGATATTGGCCTGGATTCTGCTGGCGCTGGGCTACATGCTGGCCTGGGTGGCCCAGTGGGGCGTCGGGTGGGGCGTCGGAACCGGTTGGACACAGCCGCTGCTGGGATTGGTGGTGCAGCATATGCCGCTGGTGACGGCTGGGCTGTTTGTGCCGCTGGCCTACCGCTGCCGGTCGCGAGTACTGTTTAGTCTGGCTGGAGTTGGCGTCACCCTGTCGCTGGCCCTGAACCTGGGCCAAATGCTAATCAACGGCTGGGTAGTGGTTCTGGCCGCCGTGCTGCCGCCGCTGCTGCTCTGGAGCTACAGTAGCCGCATCTGGCGCAACGGGATTGATCCGTTCCAGCCCTTGGCCCGCAGTCTGGCCCTCTGGTGGTTGGGGCTGCTGTTTTCCGGGTTTGCCTTCCGGCTGTGGTGGCAGGGGAGCTGGTCTGGTACTGCGGCGCAGGTCAACTGGCCTACTCTGGTAGATGCGATAGTTCTGCTGGGGGTGACGGGCTTGGGTTGGTTGCAGATATTGTCAGGATATAGAGCTGAGTATAGATCTGGATATGGGGTGCAGCCCGACTGGCAACCCGACTGGCAACCCGACTGCGCCCTACACAGCGGCACGATTGCAGTCTTTGGCCTCACTGCGGCTCTACTGCTGATCTGGCAGGCTGAAGCGGGGCCGATTGGCGCACTGGGCACGGTTGGCTTCAACCTGATGCTGTTTCTGCTGGCAGCGGGCCTGATTCGAGACGGGCTGGCCCTGGGTAGCCGCAGCGTTTTCTGGGGCGGCATGGTGCTGCTGGTGCTGGGAATTATCTGCCGCATGTTGGAATATGACACGGGCCTGCTGCTGAAGTCGATTGTGTTTGGCCTCTGCGGGCTGGGCGTGATCGGGGCTGGCCTCTGGTTTGAACGCCGTCCTCGTTTGTTATCCGCTTCGTCCCAGGAGGAATCGCTATGAGATTTGGTTTTCGCAGACCTGTCCCCCAGCCGCCTGAAACGCTGGTTCAGCCGCAGGTCCAGCCCACAGTCCAGCCCGCAGTCCAGCCCACAGTCCAGCCCACAGTCCAGCCCAAAACCCGACTGCCGGGCTGGCGGCTCTGGCTGCCGCTGCTGTTCCAAACCGGGCTGATTGTTGCCGTACCGGCCCAGGACGCCTACACCTACTTCACGGGTGAGCAGATTACCCTGCAAACCG
>JBJTUI010000849.1:0-10728 GCA_046080625.1 Elainella sp.
GTATGTTCCGAGAGCTGTAGCACAAACCAGCCAATCGCCACATAGCCAAACGCCTCGGCCAGATCGACCCGAGCCACAGCCCCAAACCCGACCACGGCGGCCAGCAAGCGCCAGACCGACAGCAGCAAGAGCAGCGGCGCACCCAGGTAAGGCAGGGCTCCCAGAAAGCTGAACAGCAGCGGCGCGTAGCTGACCCCCAGCAGCTTGATCAGAATCGGCAGCGGCACAGTCACTGACCCCGGCAGCTGGCAGATCGCCCAGGTGCTCAGCACCAGAAAAATAAACCCAAAGGTAAATAGGACCGCATTCAGCAGCAGACTGAACAGGAACCGGGCGGGCTTGACCCGATTCACAAATAGGATAATGATCTGCCCGACAGCAAAAGACAGACCCGCCAGCAGCACCACCAGCAGCACCGCTGGTAAATCCACGGGAGCAACAATCCGCTGAATTTCCTCTGAGTTGAGCGCAAACGTCGCCTTGACGAATTGGTTGAGTTGATTCAAGCTCGTACCCAGCATTCAGACTCCGCTCCGTCCTCGCATTCAAATTCAGTATGGGTCTTCCTATGGACACTAAGTATGGGCGTAAGGGATCGGCAGGATCGGGACCCCGACCTGGTTTAACCAGGCCCAGACGCCTTCAGATGGCCAGCCTTAGAGTTACAACTGTACCGCGACCAGGGCCAGCTCCGGATCAGGCTAACGGCAGGCTTGCTGCAAAATTTCCAGCAAAAAGGGTCTGGCTGCCCAGACCCCGAACAAGGAGAAAATAAATCTACTGTGAGATTAACGTTTTGATGGACACACCCCAAGCCGAGTTGAACATCAGGTCAAGAAGCCTCTTGCTGCGTCTGAGACTGATCTGAACCAGCGTTCTAAAGAACAGAAAGCGAACATAGATCGAACATAAATAACGGATGAGTTAACTTATGGGAAATTCAAGGCAAATATTGGGAAGGATTTGCAATAGCAGAAAAGGGTTAAAGCTGATTACGGCTAGTAGACTCGGTGTAGGACAGATGCGGGGGGCTTGACTGGCTGAGATATTGATTGAGAAGAGACCAATCCCAGGCAAGACTCAATCAGCAGATAGCAGAACGTCAAAACGTAGACTAGCAGAAGGATTTGGTAAAACATTTCTAAAAAATTATTTTTGCAGTTTCTTGTACATTAATCAAGCTAGAGAAATAGGTTGAAAATTTTGTTGGGAATTTTGCGGTAATTACCCCCTACTCTAACCTATCCAGGGCTCGCAGCCTATCGACAAAGTCAGCTCCAGGTCAGATTAAAAGTCAGCTCATTCAGCTTTGGCCTGGGGGGGTGCAGCGGTAGATTAACCGCCGAAACGGAGCTGAATTCCGCCAAATGGCCGTTTCCTGTTGCGGAAACTGGTTGGACAATTAAGCCAATCAGCTAGAAAAGAGCAGAAGCATAGAGCAAGGCGCGATCTGGAAGTTTGTTCTGGAAGTTTATTTAAGCGTCTCTGCGGTGTTTTCTGCCCCTTCAGTTCAGGGAATCTGCCGGTCTATATTTCCGCTGTAATTTTCTGTGCATTTACCGTAAGGGAGACGGAGATGCGGCTCAGGTTGTACATTCAGAGTATTCAGAGCCGTACTTGGCAGAGGGCGCTAGTTGCGCTAGTTACAGCAGGTGACCATATTGGCTAATCGTCTGCTGATTAAACGCAATGGATGTGGTGCAGGGTAGGGTGCTGTATTCCAGATCCCAGTTGCCTGCCAGGGCAGAACTGCCGGTTTTGGAGCAGGAAGCCGCAATCGGAATCTCAATCACCTGGCCGAGGTAGTTGATGAACTCTTCGCCGCGAATCCCTTTGGCGACCTCGCTGCCGTAGATCAGGAGTTCCGCATTGGCCGATAGCGCATTGCTCCAGATCGCTAAATCCCAGACGTAGCGCTCTAAACTGTTCAGGCTGAGCAGACCGCTGCCCAACTGTAGCTGTCCTATTGAACCCAGACAAACCAGATGAATACAGGTCAGCTCCCGGCGTTTTCTCAGAACCTTAGTAATCTGCTCAATGCCATCCTGCTCGACGCTGATCACCACGACCTCAGGACCTGCTACAACACCTGCTGCGAGCAGGGCATAGTTCTCGATGCCAGCGTCAATAAACACAATTTCCTGGCTGCGGTTTTGTCGCAACGCTTTGGGGGGAGGGATCGCTTCAGTTGTTTGAGTCGCCATGAGTTGAGTCACCATGAGTCATCGTGGGAAAATCGGAGGAGGAAGAAGGAACGAGGAAGAAGAGGAAGCCTAACTATAGGGACTAGAATAGGCAGAAGCTCCCGGCGCTGTCGGTAAGAAAAAGTGAGATTTCTTCGTAGAAATGCGTAAAAATAGAGGTATGAAACTAGGGAGTTTCAAATAGCGCTCGGTTTGATCGCGGTTCGATCTCTGAACCAAATCTCACCTAAATTGGTGGTCGCCCCTACCGTTTTAGATATTTGAGGATGGTTCTAGAATGGCGATACGGGCATTTTGAGCCAGAACTTATCGTCATATCGCGGTTATATAGTTGAATCTTCCAAACATCCTGTTCTAGCGAGAGCGGCGAGTGAATTGGTGTACCA
This sequence comes from Elainella sp., assembly GCA_046080625.1. Lineage (GTDB taxonomy): Bacteria > Cyanobacteriota > Cyanobacteriia > Elainellales > Elainellaceae > Elainella. The sequence continues at coordinate 2,591 of JBJTUI010000849.1, forward strand.
GCTTTTAGGCCGGTTTGCAGAACAGGATAAATCGAGAGAAGGCTGCTCTCATAACCAAGAAGCGTGAGTTCTGACTAGGTGATGTACGGCTGGAGGCAGGAATGGAGCGAAGCGAGTCTGCTGATGTGGCAGTCCAGTATTTGGAGCAGGCGTTGAAGGCTTGTCAGAGCCACGTGACCTTAACCAACGTGCAGCTGGTGCTGCTCCAGCGCAGCTGGGCCAACTGCTCCTATCGGGAAATTGCCGAGGAGCTGGCCTACGAGTATGACTATGTTAAGCAGCTTGGAGCGCAGGTCTGGCAGCTCCTGAGCCAGGCAACCGGCCAAAAAGTAACCAAAAGCAACGTGCAGGCCGTGCTGACCCGCCTTGGCCGCCAGTCGAACTGGACCGAGCCGCCGCCCGCTTTGCAGTGTGACTGGGGCGAGGCTACGGATGTCTCGGTGTTCTTTGGTCGCGAGCAGGAGCTAGAGACGCTCTGCCAGTGGGTGGAGGGCGTTGGCCAAGCCGGAGAAGCTTGGGAAGAGCAGCCCTGTCGGTTGATGACGCTGCTGGGCATGGGCGGGATCGGCAAAACGGCTCTGGCGGTGAGGCTGGCCGAGCAGCTGACGGGGATTAGCCGCTGGGGTAAATCGCCGGTAGAACCAGTTGTCTCGACGTTTCGCGCCCTCTGCTGGAAGTCCCTGCGCGATGCACCCACGCTCAACGAACTGCTGACGACGCTGCTCAAGAGTCTGGCTCCCCAGAGTCCCATTCCGGAAACGACGAGCGGCCAACTGTCGCAGCTGCTACAGGTGCTGCAAACCCAGCGCTGTCTGATTGTCTTAGACAACTTCGACGCCCTGCTAGAGGCGGGCACGACGGGCAGCTACCGGCAGGACAGGCAGGACTACGGCGAACTGCTGCGCTGCCTGGGCGAAGTGCCCCACCAGAGCTGTGTGGTGATCACCAGCCGCGAAAAACCGGAAGAACTGCTGGCTTTAGCGGGCGACGCCGTGCGGGTAGTACAGCTCCAGGGGCTAACAGAGGCCAGCGGCTAGCAGCTGGTGCAGGCGAAAGGGTTGACCGGCAGACCCGAGGCGCTGCACAGTTTGGTCAAACACTATGGCGGCAACCCGCTGGCCCTGAAAATTGCCGCCTCTTCGATTCAGGACCGCTACCAGGGTGATTTGAACCGGTTTTTGCGTCAAAAAGACAGTCTGTTTAAAAGCATCAGCACCCTGCTGCAACAGCAGATCGAGCGCCTCTCGGCCCTGGAAATTCAGGTGATGAACTGGCTGGCGATCAACCGCGAATCGGTGTCGCTGGAGGAACTTCAGGCCGACCTCCCTGCTATAGAGCCAGATGCCTTGGTCGAGGCGTTGGAGTCGCTAGTGTGGCGCTGCCTGATTGAACGCACCAGCGAGGGCTTTACCCAGCAGCCCGTGGTGATGGAGCAAGTGACCCAGCGTTTGATTGAACAACTGCTGGAGGAACTGCTGCTCCTGAAGTCGGCCCAGGCTGTCAAGGCTGGCTCAACCGGAACCGACTCGCTGCTAGAGCGCTATGCCCTGGTCAAGGCTACGGCTAAAGACTACATCCGCGAAAGCCAGACCCGAATGATCGTCGAGCCGCTGTTGACCCAGCTCGGCCAGCGGTTGGCTCAGGGCTCGGGATCAGCCAGACGGCAGGCCCAGCCGCTCGACCGGGAGGCCCTGGCCCGCTATGTCCAACAGTATTTCGCCCAGCGGTGGAACCAGCAGCTGCATCAGGCCCAAAATCAGGCCCAACCCCAAAATCAGAACCAGCCGGGCTACGGTACGGGCAATATTCTTAATCTGCTGCGCTACCTCCAGTTTGACTTCACGGATCTGGATCTGTCCCACCGCCGCATCTGGCAGGCCTATCTGGCCGATGTCAACCTGCACTACGCCAGCTTCCAGGCAGCAGAGCTGCGCCAATGTGTGTTTGCCGAAACCTTTGGCGGCATTGTTTCAGTAGCCATCAGCCCCGACGGGGAGCGGCTGGCCAGCGCCGACAGCAACGGCGATATCCGGGTCTGGGATCTGGAGCGCAACCAGCCGATTCTGGCCCTGAGAGCCCATCGATCCTGGATCTGGTCGATTGCCTTCAGCCCCGACGGTAAATGGCTGGCGACGGCTAGCGACGACAACTCGGTGAAGATCTGGCAGGTAGAGAGCGGCCTCTGTCTCTATAGCCTGGAGGAGCACAAGCGGGCGGTGCTGGCTGCCCTGTTCAGTCCCGACGGCCAGCGCTTGGCCACCAGCAGTGATGATCTGACCATTCGGCTCTGGCGAGTAGATGCCGAGGGCCATCTCAGCCCCGAGCAAACCTGGCAAGACACCCACGAGCGCCGGGTCTGGGCCTTGAGCTTTAGTCCTGACGGCCAAACCCTGGCCAGCAGTTCCGAAGACCGGACGGTGAAGTTCTGGCAGGTCGAAACCGGCACCTGTCTCCAGACTCTGGTGGGCCACACCGACTGGGTGCGGGCAATTGCCTTCCACCCGAATTTGCCCCCGGAGCGCTCCCCAGAACACAGTCTGTTTGCCAGCGGCAGCCACGACCAGACAATCCACCTCTGGCAGCGCGATCCCAACTCGGAGCAGCCCGATGCCTATGTCTGTCGGCAGACCCTGCGCGGTCATACGGGGCCAGTGACAGCAATCGCCTTTAGCCCCACCAGCCGCCATTTGATCAGCGCCAGCCACGACCAGACCCTGCGCCTCTGGGATCTGGATACGGGCCAGTGCCTCAGCCTATTGCAGGGCCACAGCAACCGCCTCTGGGCTGCCCTGTTTAGCCCCAGCGGCAGGTGGATCGCCAGCGGCGGCGACGACAATGCTGTGAAGCTGTGGGACTGGCAGCGGGGCTCCTGCATCAAAACCTTCCAGGGCCATACCAACGCGACGCTGCCGATCGCGCTCAGCGGACCGACCCAGTCGGGTCAGCCGCCCGAGAAGCAGGTGCTGGCCAGCGGCCACGAAGACGAGGTGGTGCGGGTTTGGGATCGGCAGAGCGGTCAGGTGATTCAAACCCTGCGCGGCCACAGCGACCGGGTCTGGTATGTGGCGTTTGGGCCGCGTCATGCCGGGAAGCACCTACTGGCCAGCGGCAGCGGCGACCAGACGATTCGGCTATGGAACTGGCGCACGGGTACCTGCCAGAAGATCTTGACGGGCCACAGCAGCTGGGTCTGGTCGCTTCAGTTTCACCCCAGTCGGCCCATCCTGGCCAGCGCCAGCTACGACACCACGGTCAAACTCTGGGATGTGACTCGGGGCAGCTGTCTGCAAACCTGCCAGGGCCACGAGGCGTCGGTGGTGGGGGTGCTGTTTAGTCCTGATGGCTCCTGGCTGGCCAGCTGCGGCTATGACCATACGATCCGCTTCTGGGATCTGGAGGGGACCTGTCTGCGAATTTTACGGGGCCACCAGAACACGGTCTGGCAGTTGGCTCTCAGTCCCGATGGCCGCCAGCTGGCCAGCTGTAGCTACGACCAGACCGTCAAGCTCTGGGATCTGGATACGGGCGACTGCCTGCAAACCTATGAAGGCCATGTGGCCCCAATCGTCACTCTGGCTTTTTCGAGCGATGGTCAAGAGCTGTTCAGCGCTGGGTTTGACGCCACGATTCGCCGCTGGCAGGTGGCAACCGGCAGTTGCAAACAGGTAATTCCAGGCCATCAGGGCGTGATTTCGAAGCTGCTGGTAGACGACCAGCTGATCAGCAGCAGTTTTGATGAGACGATCAAGTTCTGGGATCTGGCCAGCGGCACCTGTGTGCAAACCTGGCGGACGCCTCGCCCCTATGAAGGGCTGGACATCACGGCAGCGACCGGATTGACCGAGGCCCAGCGCACGACGCTGATCGCCCTGGGTGCGGTCGAATCCGCTGGGTTGCCTGCTGTCCCGCCGTCGCAGCCAAGTCTACGGACTGCCCAGCGGCCTGCCTGAACTAGCGGTGGCCGTTTGTCCCAAATCCCAGAACTTTTCGCTCATCTTTCCGCTTGTAAGGACATACCCCAATGCAGATTTGGCAGGGCTTCGTTGACATTTGGACCCTGGTGATCCAGCAGTTAAAACCATCGGTAATGGCTGGGCCAATTACGGACCCGGTGCCAGTATTTCTGGTGATCATGGCCATTATGCTGGTTGCGCCCCTGCTGTTTGAGCGGGTGAAGCTGCCCGGCATTGTCGGCCTGATTCTGGCGGGGGTGATTGTCGGGCCAAATGGCCTTGGCCTGCTGGAACGAGACAGCACGATTGTGCTGCTGGGAACGGTGGGGCTACTGTTTTTGATGTTTATGGCCGGACTAGAAACCAGCCTCGACGACCTGAAACACAACGCCAACAAAGCCATCACCTTCGGCCTGGCCACTTTTCTGGTGCCGATGATCCTGGGAACGGCGGCGATGATGTCGCTCAACTATTCGCTGCTGGCGGCAGTCCTAATTGCTTCCTGCTTTGCTTCCCATACGCTGCTGGCCCTGCCCGTCGTTACCAAGCTGGGTCTGATGCGATCTCCGGCAGTCACCGTCACCCTGGGCGGCACCCTGATTACCAACGTGCTGGCGCTGCTGGTGCTGGCCGTCGTGGTCCGGGCTCACCAGGGCACCCTGACCCTGGCCTTCTGGCTCACCCTGATCCCGTCCCTCTGTCTCTATACGGTGGCAACGCTGTGGGGATTGCCCAAGCTGGGGCGCTGGTTTTTCCGGCGGTTTGGTCACGACGAAGGAGCCGAGTTTACCTTTGTCGTGGCCTCGCTGCTGGTAGTTTCCTATGTGGCCGAGCTGATTCAAATTGAGCCAATTATCGGAGCGTTTCTGGCCGGGATTGCCATTACCCAGATCATTCCCCAGCGCAGTCCGCTAATGAATCGAATTCAGTTCATTGGCGGCACCCTGTTCATTCCGTTCTTTTTGATCTCGGTCGGCATGTTGGTCAATCCGGCGACCCTGTTTGACCAGCGTTCGCTGGCGGTGGCAGGCGTGATGGTGGGCGTGGCAATCCTGGCCAAATGGCTGCCTGCAATCGGGACGGGCAAGCTGTTTCGGTTTGACGGCAACAGCAGCATGCTGGTGTTTGGTCTCTCCGTGGCCCAGGCCGCTTCTACCCTGGCGGCGATCACCGTGGCCTATCAGATCGAGCTGGTCGATCAGCTGACCGTGAACGGCACGATTGTGATGATTCTAGTCACCTGTATTGCCTCGCCCTGGGTGACACAGCGCTGGGGCCAGCGGATCAAGCCCGGCCAGGCTTCCGAACCGGCCCAGCCGCTTCCCGCCCCGATCCCCACCCAGTATCGAATTCTGGTGCCCGTCGCCAACCCCAACACCGAAGATAATCTGCTGCAGCTAGCGCTGCTGCTGGCCAAATCGACCGAGGGCACCCTGCTGCCGCTGCATATTCTGCTCGATAACAGCGGGCCGATCTCTACCGAGGCCAGGCTGCGGCAGGAACAGCTGCTGGCGGCTGCCGAGACCTTTGCCCATGCGGCTGTCACCCAGGTCGAACCGATTGGCCGGATCGATGAATCGATCGACAAGGGAATTCTGCGAACGGCCCAGGAGCGCCGCGCCAATCTGCTGATCTGCGGCTGGAAGGGCTATTCTACCTACCAGGACAATTTCTTTGGCAGCGCCATCGACGGCGTGCTGCGTCGCGCTACCGTGCCCGTGCTGCTCACCCGCTTCACCCAGCCGATTGAAAACACGGTGCGCCTGTTTTTGGCCGTCGATGAAACTCACCTGACCGACGCCCATCGTTTTGCCCAACTCCTGGCCCTGGCCAAGGCTCTGGCCGCCGAGCTCAAGGCTCCTCTGGTGCTGCTGCATCTTCCCACGGGCACAAGGCAGGATGCCAGCCCCATCACCCAGATGATCAGCGCCAGCCAGCTGGAGGTGCAGCCCCTGCGGGGAGCACTCGGCTCCTACGTCGCCCAAACCCTGACCGATAGCGATCTGCTGATGCTGTTGGCCAAGGTGAGCACCGATCTTCTAGGGCTGACCAGCCTCGATCGGGAGGCGGAAGCGATTGTCAGCCAGAATCCCTCGCTATCGATCATCGTGGCCCATATTCCCTAATGTGTCTCTAGCGCAAATTTCCTCCAGCGCAAATAAGTAGGTAGGTCCAAATATAAGGCCGGTGAGGGTTTGGGAGCTCAGCTACTCATTCCCCAGCAAATTATTGCGGTCGGTTTGGTTTTTCCCGAAACCGCCAGAACTTGAGCTAGGCTGAAGGCGAATCATGGCCAACCTGCCGTGGTGGCTCGGCAGAGTGATGGAATTTGTCCATCTGAATCTACCTAAATTGACTTACAGCAGTTTTCAGATCAATCAACCACGGATTAACAGTGGGGTGCAGGGGCTACGCCCCTGCGTGGAGGCACCGCCCCCACGCCCCCTCCTCTAGCTAACTGAAATGAAAATCGCTGTAACTGAATCCGGTGCGGCTACCCCACAAGTTGCTGCCCATCGGGTTCCTGGGTGCGTTGACAGAAGTTTCGATGTTCGTCAGCTAATCACGAGGTGTTTTATGATGCGCCACAACTGGGTTTCGCTTGTTCTGGCTGGCCTGCTGCCGCTGTTGAGCTCTGCTTCGGCCCACAGCCAAACTAGTCCGCAGCCAGATTCTGTTCCAAATCCCGTTCCAAATTATGTTCCTAGTGGCCCGAACCGCACCCCTGCTCCCCTGACCGAAACAGCAGTCTGTGCCCTTAAATTTGGCGGCACGACCGACCAAGATCGCTGCAAGATTACGCTGAGCGAGGCTGGATTCACGGTCGAGATCACGCCAGGAACTGCTGCTGCCATGCCTTCGGGCAGTTCAGCCCAACCCGCCCCTCAGCGAATCGTGATCCCGGCTGCCCATCTGCTGGGCTTCTACGCCCGTCCGCCCCTGCCGGGTGCTGGGCGTCCTGCTCCGGCTCGCTCAGTCGCCACAGCTGGCGCATCAGCCAATTCAGCCAATCCAGCTCCCAACCCAGTTCCAGAGCCCGTCACGCTGGAGATCGATTTTCTGCTGGATCGGCCCCTGCCTACGGGAAATCAGAGCAATTCACTGCGGCTGCGGCTGTCGCAATCCTTTGCCGTTGCTTTGCAGAGTCGGGTAATCAGCCGCGACAGTAATCACAATAGCGCCACAGACCGGGCTTTGCGCCAGCGCCTGTCGCCAGCGATCAGCGATATCGGCGACCGTACCTCTCAACTCCAGCGGCTGTTGGATACCAAGACCTGCATTCGCTGTGAACTGAGCGGCGTCGATCTGGGCGGAGTGGACCTGAGCGGGGCCAATCTGGAAGGCACCCATCTGGAAGGCGCTAACCTGAGCGGGGCCAACTTAACCGGAGCCTACCTGGTTGGAGCCAGTCTGACGAATGCCAATTTAAATCGGGCCAATTTGAGCGAGGCCCGCCTCAGCTTTGCGGCGTTGCAGGCTGTCAATTTGAATGGGGCAGAGCTGAATCACCTCAAGGCCCAGAACACGCTATTCCAGGGGGCCAATTTTAGCAGCGCCAGCTTGCAGGGAGCCGACCTGACCCGAGCCAATTTAGCCAATGCCAATCTAGCCAGCGCCAATTTAGCCAGTGCCAATCTAGCCAGCGCCAATCGGGGTGCTGACCCGGAACCATCCAGCGGCACCACTGTCACCGTCTCTACCAACGGTACTTCGGTCGCTACGCCAGTCGCGGCTGCTGCACCTGCGGCCTTCGTGACGATTCTGCGCGGGGCCAACCTCCGGTATGCCAATCTGCAAGGGGCCAACCTGGAGCAAGCCCTGCTGGAGCGGGCCAATTTGGGTGAAGCCAATCTGACGGGTGCCCGCCTACAGGCAGCCGAGCTAGGCGACGCTAACCTCTGTGAGGCGATTTTGCCAGACGGTAAACCCTCACGTCGGGGCTGCTAAGGCTAAACAACACTTGAGAGATGCAGGGGATGGGGCCGTTCCGCCCTGTCGGTTCTGCTGTCGGCTTTACTGTCGGTCCTACTGTCGGCCTTGCTGTCGGCTTTGGTAGAGAAAGCGCTGTGGGGCAAAACCCGCCGCACCTCTTCGACGGTGGTGACGCCAGCGGCGATTTTGGCGATCGCAGCCAGCCGAAACGAGCTGAAGCCGCTGTCTTGCAGGTAGCGACGCAGCTGGGTC
>JBJTUI010000850.1:0-17165 GCA_046080625.1 Elainella sp.
CAGCCGCTGCGCCAGATGATAGCCAATAAATCCAGCAACGCCAGTTACAAGGACTCGCATAGTTTTTTGCTCAACCTAGAGATCAACAGCAAGGGCAACCCAGCCAAACCTGGCATAGCCCCTCTTAGAGTTGCCAAAATCGACCGGCAGATTACCAGCTCGCCGAGGATCAGCGGAAAAATCTATCGGGGTGAGGGCAGGATACCAGAAAACCGCAGCGCTCGAAATCGTCACAGCAGACTAAAAAGCTGGGGCTCGAAATTTTCGGCGATTTTTAGACCGACTATCGCTATAGTCTTTTGGGTGAGGACGCGATACAAAAAACAGCAAGAAATAAAGGGCGGTCTGCCCGCCCTTTGAATTAATCATAAAAATTGCCCCCGGCTCGCTCGATAATGAGTCGATAACGGGGATCTGGCCAGCGCAGGCCAGCTAGAGGCCCAGGGCAGCCAGAATATCGCTAGCGTGGGTTTCGGTCTGGATTGTGGTGTAGACCTGATGGATTTTGCCGTCCTGGATCACGTAGGTGACGCGCTTGGAGTAGCCGCCGCCATCCACATCATAGGCTTGGGTAATCGCCCCGTCCACGTCGGCCAATAGGGGAAACGGCAGGCTATATTTTTGGGTGAACTGCTGATGGGAAGCTTCGTCGTCGCGGCTGACGCCCAGCACCACCACATCCTTGCCCTGATAGTCGCTGTAGGCATCGCGAAAACTACAGGCTTCTTTGGTACAGCCAGGGGTATCGTCCTTGGGATAGAAGTAAAGCACCACGGTTTTGCTACGGAAATCGGCTAGAGAAACCGTGTTGCCGTTAGGCAGCTTGTACGAATAAGTTGATCACCTGGATCGGTCTACTGGCTTGAACAAGGGGCTTAAGCCCCTTGCCTGCTCAGGTTATTTTTACAAGACTCCTTAGTATCCTTAACGCTGAAGTCGGGTGCGCTGTCGCCAACTGAGAGGGGCATAGGGAGTTCCTTGTCGGGCTAAAGAGGATTGTTGGGCTAAAGGGTTCGAAGAGGTGAAGCTGCTCCGCCATGTTAATCGCAAACATCAAGCGGTCTAGCAGAGCGAGCCTGAACCGGCTACTGAACCCAGGGTTGGAATCCAGCAGGCTTTTCTAAGGTACCTGCAATCGCCTCACCCTGTAAATTCTCTCCAGCAAATTCTCCCCAGCCCCTTTCCGCCCGAGTCGTCGGCCTGCGCCTAGACGGACTGCTTTGGGGCAAAAGGGCTACTGGCTGAGGGCGTCGATTTGCTGGCTCTGCTGAATCCAGGCTTGCAGAATCGGGTTGACCTGATCCGGCGCTTCATCCTGGGGACAATGGCCAACGCCCGGCAGGGCAATAAAGTTTTGCACGGCGGGAAAATCGGCCAGCTTGCGGCCCAAATCGACCGGCTCCCAGGGGTCGGCCTCGCCCCACAGCAGCAGGGCCGGACAGGGCAGTTCTGCCAGCAGGTCTTCGGGCAACGGCCCCTGGGAATAGCGGGTAAAGGCAATGAACACGTCGGCAGCGCCCGGAGCAGCAGCGGGGGCCATCAAAATCTCTATCAGCTCATCGGTGACGGCAGCGGGGTTGGCATAGGCTTGAAGCAAAATCTTTCGCACCGTGTTGGGTTTGGCCAGCAGACGAAAGAAGCCGTGGCCCAAGGGCTTGATTGACAGCAGATTTTGCAGCAGGGGCGCGCCGATCTGCTTAAACCAGGGCTGTTGAGCCCGTCTGCGGTCGTGCAGCAGACGCAGCGAGCAGTTGAGCAACGCCACCGACTGCACCAACTCCGGCGCAATCACCGCCGCCTGCATCGCCGCAATACAGCCCACCGAGTTGCCAACCAGCACCGCAGGAGCGCCCACGATCTCACGGCAGAAATCGGCAATTTGCTGGCCCCAGGTTTCGAACGTATAGCCCAGCGGCTGGTTAGGGGCTGGCTTAGCCGAACCGCCAAACCCGAGCAAATCGAGGGCAAAAACCCGACAGTTTTGGGCCAGCACCGGGATATTTTTGCGCCAGTGCCCCCAGGAAGCGCCAAATCCATGCACTAAAATCACTGCCGGACCCGACTCGCCCTGGGTTTGATAACAAACGTCGAACCCCTGCCACAGCCAGGTTTGGGGCGGAGCCAGGAGAGGAGAAGAAATACCGGTCATACGGTCCTAACAGCTGCTCAATTAAGAACTGGGTAGAAAACTAGGCGGCCTTCTGGATAGTGCGGCGAATGGTGGCCAAGTCGGTGTAGTAGTCTGCAACGTTAATTAAATGCTCACTCATCATCGAACGCAGGCCCACGACTTCAGTTTGAACGCCCTGATAGGTGATGAAATCAACGGCACAGGCGAGGTCGCCGTCACCGCTTACCAGAATCATGGTGTCACAGTAGGGGGCTAACCGCAGCATATCGACCGTAATCTCGACATTGAGGCTGACTCGCTTGCCGCCCGTGGTAGAGGGCACTAGATCCTTGGTAATCACCCGGTAGCTGTTACACTGCATCCAGTAAAGAAAGCCCTTCTGCTTCTCATTATGGGGATCGACGCTGGTATAGAAGTGAGAGTGAATCAACCGGCCTCCCCGGCTCAATTTGCCCAACAGCCGTGCGTAATCGACTTCAATCTCCATCTGCATGGCGGCGTAGAACAAACTCGCACCGTCAATAAATAGAACTACCCGGCCCCGGTCGGCTCGTTCTATTTCGGGTTCGGGCTGGCTGACCTGTAGGGCTGGCTTGACCTTGCCCGAAACGCTATTATCCGAGACAGCACCGTTATCCGAGACAGCGCCATCACCCGAGACGCCGTCAGCGCGGCGCTTCTGAGGTTGAAACGGCTTGGGAGGAACTAGTTGGATCATATAGAACTCACCTTGATTAAGATTGACAGAATTAAGGCTCGAAGCTTGGAGTTGGTTTGAACAAGGGGTGAGAAAAGAGGAATTAAGAGCCTGATAGTTTACACAAGTGCAAATGGCGCAGGCATCTACCGATTGAAAGCTAACAATTTGAAAGGTAGAAATTAGGCGATGGTAGCTAGGCAACCTTAGCAGCGAATTAATGCGACCCTGGACTGGGAGCAAAGGAGAGCGGCGGTCACTGAAGCATCCTGATCAAACAAAAATTACGGTCTGCTGCAACTTAGGCCCGCTGCAACTTAATAGAGAACGGCAGCAATATGAAAACAGCAGCATAGAGAAAACCATCGGGCTATGGGGTTCTCAGGCAGCCCCTGAATCAGCAATGTCTCGAATCAGGGGAGTTCGGGCGCTGATATATTCGTAGAGCATGCAGACTTCCTCACCGTTGAGTAGGGCTTTACGAGCAATGCGTTGAAGCAGCAGCTTCACCAAAGCTGTGTCGGGCAAGGCTGATAAGTCGGTATCCTGCGTTTCTTCAACAGCATTCCAGACCATCCGCAGCGTAGAGGAGTCCATAGAATTACTCCGTCGTTGTTTATTGAGAGAAATTTAACATTTTCTTTAGATTATGGAAAGCTAATCGGGGAAAACGCCTGTTTTTTTACTAATACAGACTTTTCTTAACTAAACTTCGTAGTTTGCGGCGGCGCTATCGTCTCTTTAGGCAAGGGTAGCCTAGCAAAAGGCTGATCAACAGAAGGTTTCAGGTGATTGCTCCAATCTGTTCATCGCACTCGGATAGAGCGCTCTTTGTGAACCAAATTCTAAAGAGGGTGGTGCTTTCGGCTCGGTTTAGCCCAAACCACAGACTTATGTAAACAGAATCTAAAGGCGATTGGGGAGGTACGACAGAATTAGCGCAGAGAAGTCAGAAGCTGGCGTGGGCCTATAACGTGCGGACGACAACAGTGCATGCGGCAGCTGAACCAGCGTTAGGGAAATGATGCAGCGCTAGAGCAACGGAGGGCAGCTCGAAAGACAGCTAAATAACTGCTGGGATTCAGCTTAGAAGATCTGGAATAGGGACGTCTGATGCAACCGATACCAGTTGATCTTGTACTCAGTTGCTGGATTTGATTAAACCCAAGCTGGGGTGAAGGAGTGCAGCGGGCAGTCCCCCTGATGGAGGTGCAGTCCCCCACTTTCCTCAGGCTGCTTGGCTACCTGCTTGGCTACCTGCTCGCCTAAACCGCCTGGGCAATGACCGTGCGGTGACGCGGACTGTTGCAAACCACCGTAGGCTGGGCGAAACTCGCCTCCAGGACCGCCTGTTCTAAATCGAGGGCGAAATATTGATCCAGATAGGGCTCTGTGCTCTTGAGCAGCGTCAGAATATAGGGAGGCATTTTGGCGTAGACTTCTGAGTCGGGATTCATATCCATGATTGCCAAATGACCGCCCGGACGCAGCAGACGGCGAGCTTCCCGCAGAATTGCCAGGGCTGCCGCTTGGGGGAGTTCGTGGAACAGCAGGTGGGCCGAAACCAGGTCAAACGAGCCGTCGGGTAGACCAGTCGCCTCGGCAGCAGCATGCACCCAGGTAATCGCAGGGCCATCGGGCTGCTGATGGGCAGCCGCACGACGACGGGCCTGATATTGGGCCACGGCCAGAAAGTAGGGAGACAGATCGACGCCGGTAATTTGGGCCTGGGGGTAGAGCGATTGCAGCGCGAAGGTGCTCATGCCGACGCTGCAGCCCAGATCCAGAATAGTCTGGGGCGGGCTAGCCAACTGCTGCTGGACGAGAGTGTGAAAGCTCTGGCGCAGCATGGCATCCCCCTGGGCACCAGCATCGGGCCAGATGCGAGCATGAACCGCGTAGGCTGCCACTTCAACTTCCATGGCGGCTTCCCAGCTCAGGTTGCCCTGCTCGTAGGCATGGAAGGAAGTTAAGTAATAGTCGGGGTAGACCAGATTGGGCGATTGCAGGTCAGCCAACTCCTGCTCCCAGCTGTCGGCAAACTCGGTTTTGCCCTGACGCGCCCGCAGCTCCTGAACCTGCTGCCGCCAGTAGACGCCGATCGTTTCTGCCCGCTTGATCATCATGGAACGGGCCTGGTGTTTAGCCAGATTGGCCAGCGGCTTGATCGCTAGGATACCGTTTACAAGCTGAGAAGCTAAGCTAGGAGTGATTGAGTTTGATCCAGATTTTGATTCAGGGGTGGCCGAAATCATGGTGTGTTTCTGCGGGTACTGTCACAATTCGGTATTGTAAAACATCTTGTGTAATGCCCTAGGGTCTGTCGTTCATTAAGTCAGAAACCTTGAGGACTCAGCAGAACCACGCCCGTCTCAATAAACCAGGCTAGGGGCTGAACCCCTTGTTTTGATTGCGCTTAGAAGATAATTGATGACAGCCCCTAGAAGCAAAAGGAATTTCGATTCATCCTGAGCAAGAACACAGTAGAAGAAATGATATTGTTTGGATCACTGTTGCACGCAGGGGCAAATTCCAGCGAAGCAAGACCAGACAATTGCCCAAACACTTGCCCGAACACTTGAACGGACGGCACTTTAAATCGAATACTTTTTCAGATGATGCTTTTAAGAAATGTGCTTTAAGAAAATTAGTAATTAGCAAACGGCTGCTATTTCAGCAGGCGGCCCTACTAAGGCTCTAATAAGCAGGTTGGTGCAGGTTTGTTGGGTTTGTCAGATGGTAGGAGTCTAGGGGGCAAGCCTCTGCATCCCCTGACCCCATTTTGGGTTTAATCAAATCCGGCGACTCAGCCACGAATACACCTTAACAGCCACTTAACAACAGCCACTTAACAGTCACTACATAACAATCACACAGGGTATGGGTAGAGCGATCGACAGCAGCAGGGCAATCGCCCGGTTGAGGGCCAGGAGGGCGAGGTGCATTTCAGCAGTTGCGGGCTCTGACTCAAACTGGATAGCTCCATGACAAGCTTTGATTTATCCTTTGAGCAAATTTTGGCGGCTGAAAGCTTCGAGCGCCTCTGTCAGACGCTGGAGCAGTTTGCCCAAGCTCTACCAGCAGAAGCAGAAGCCAAATGGTATAGCACGCTGTCTCATGGGACGTTCCATGCTGTGCCCCAATCTACGACCCACTCTGCTGTTCTGGTAGTAGCTCAAGGATTTAATGCTCTGCTGGTTGCAGAGGCGGTGGCGACAGGTTACCAAACGCGCCTGTTGTTCGACCCTAGAACCATCCAGGACTGGATACAACAGCTGGGACAGCCTCACCTGACGGAACTGACCCGCCAGTCGCTCTCACCCACTCGCCTCGATCTGCACAGTCAGTTTACGCTGAAGCTGGTGCAATGTCTGGCCATGCCGACCCACTGTGAGTTAACCGAGGCAGCCCTGCGGCTCCAGCTAGAACAGGAGCAGCTGTTAAATCAGGTTACGTCCCAGATTCGGCGCAGCCTCGATCTCTCAGCGATTCTCAGCACCGCAGTTGAGCAGGTGAGGCAGTTTCTTCAGACCGATCGGCTGGTGATTTATCAGCTGAATGCGCCTACCGCAACGCCCATCGAGTTATTTGACCCGGCTAGCTCCGACCCCGACCCGCCAATCGATCACAGCCACACCCCCTATGGCTCGGTAATCTACGAGTCCCGCTCAGCCGAAACGATTCCAACGGTGATGCATCTGTCGGACGCCCACTGCTTTGTGGAGCAGCTGCGCCACCAGGATTGGCAGGATTTGGACGACGCTATCGCTATCGACGATGTTGAGGTTCGCTATCAAAAAGTGCCCTGCCTGCTAGAGTTTTTGCGGCGGGCCCAGGTGCGAGCCAAGCTAGTTGCCCCAATCTGGCTGCAAGAGCAGTTCTGGGGGCTGTTGATTGCCCACGAATGTCAGCAGCCGCGCCACTGGCAGGAAACTGAACGCCGATTTTTGCAGCAGATTGCCCAAACGCTGGCGATTGCCATCAGTCAGGCCCAGCTCTATGCCGAGGTGCAGCAGCAGAAACAAACCCTGGAAGAGCGAGTCGTAGAACGCACGCAGGCGCTGCGAGATGCCCTGCTGACGGCCCAGACTGCGAACCGGGCCAAGAGCGAGTTTTTGGCAATGGTCAGCCATGAACTGCGCACACCGCTCGCCTGCATCATCGGCATGTCGGCCACCCTACAGCGCTGGTCCAAGGATGCGCTTACAGAACGGCAGCAGAACTTCCTACAAACTATCCACGAAAGCGGCGAACATTTGCTGGCTCTGATCAACGACATTCTCGACCTATCCCAGGCCGAAGCTGGCCGCATGGTGCTGAACGTGCAGCTGTTCTCGCTCTCGAGTTTGGCGCGGCAAACCCTCAAAGCTTTTGAAGTACAGGCAGCGCTTCAGCAGGTTGAGCTAGAGCTAGAGCTACATCGGACTGCTCTGCAAGACAGCTTCACTGGCGACCCGCGCCGCATCCGGCAGATTCTGTTTAACCTGCTTAGCAACGCGATCAAATTCACGCCCGCGGGCGGTAAGGTGACGCTGCGCCTGTTGACCCAGCCCGATCTGGCCATTCTCCAGGTGCAGGACACGGGAATCGGCATTGCTGAAGCCCAGCTGCCGCTGCTGTTTCAAAAGTTTCAGCAGCTCGACAGCAGCTACCGCCGCGAGTATCAAGGTACAGGTCTGGGGCTGGCCCTGACTAAACAGCTGGTAGAACTGCACGGCGGCTGGGTCGAGGTAGAGTCAACCGTGGGGGTTGGTTCCGTGTTTACCGTTAAACTGCCGCCCCAGGCTCTGCCGCAGGCAAAGACGAGTTTACCCCCGACGCCCATGGCCCAGCGCCAGCGCATTGTGCTGGTTGATCCCAGCGAAGAAAGCGCCAGTTTGATCTGCGATCTGCTGCTGGCTGCCGACTACCAGGTGATCTGGGTGCTGGAGGGGCTGGCCGCTCTCAGCCAGATCGAGGTATTGCTGCCCAGTGCGGTGATGATCAACGTTGGCTTACCCGACATTAACGCTGACTACTTGATTCAGAGACTGCGTCAGAATCCGGCCACCAAGCAGATCAAGGTACTGGTGCTGGCCCTGACCTCGGCTCCAACTTCCCCAGACAGGGATGCTGTTCAGCCCAACAGCTTTCAGCAGGATGTTCTGGAGAACATTCAACATCCCTATGCCGATGCGGATGCGGTGCTGGTGCAGCCCTTTCACCCTGAAATGCTGCTGCAAAAACTCAAGGCGATGGCGCTGTAATAGCCTCTGAGTGATGACCTCAAAGTAATGGCCTCTGAGTAATAGCCTCAGAGCTGTTGCACTCCGGGCAAGCGCCAAAAAGGGCAGAACCAGAGACTGTTGGCCTCCCGCTCTGCCCTACTCATTTACCTCACGGGCCGAAGAGATATTCAGTTCAGCTCCAAAGCTAGGAATTGGCGGTTTGAGTGGCCAGAAGCTGTTTGAGCTTTTCTAACTCCTGGGCCCAGCGAGGATCGGGCTGAACCGCCTCGGATTCGAAGGGAGCCGCAGACGACTTGCGGGCTTTGCCGTTGGATTTGCTGCGCTTGCTGGGGTTAGCAGCGGGAGCCTCTCCTTCTTCTTTGCCCTTGGTGCGCGGTTGAGCGATTTCAATTTTAAGGGGCGTGTCTTTGAGCAGGTAGCCGTCAAACTTTTCGATGATTTGATTGGCCTGCTCCTCATCCTTGGCGGTCACGAAGCCAAAACCGCGACATTTGCCGGTTTTCCGATCCGTGATTACTTTGGTGGAGACGGAGCTGTCGAACTCTGCGAACACAGTTTCCAGCTCTTGACGTTCAAGGTCTTTAGGCAAATTGCCGACATAGAGACGAATAGACATTGAAAAGAATACCTCCAGAGGCTCAGTGAGAAACTAGTTTTGAAATGAAGTCACCTTAGGGCCAGTTGAAACCACACTAGATGAGAGCTAAAGTCTGATTCTTAGTCTGATTCTTGAATGGTGTATTGAAGCTGATCTGACCAGAAGCTGAGCCGGGACAGTCACAGCTTGAATTGAAAACAGAAAGGTTTCTTTAGGTCATGCCAACAAAGCAGCATTGGCAAAGGCACCTTTCGCAGAGCATCCTCAAAGCAACAGTTTGACGCTACAGAGAACCTTGCAGTTAACACCCCTGCGATGAAATGCAACACTCTAACATAGCCAAGCCTGCAACTTTGCCGTTCGCCTCTTGCGAATGACAGAACTAACATGCTGATGTTGATAGAACCGGCAGATCATTCGCGCCACTCATTAAGGTATCACGGTGTCGAACCTGGAGCTAGTTCCCAAGCGATAATTTCATTGAAGATTTTAGCTTCTAGGATTCTAGGCAGAATTCAATCGTAAGACATAAAGACGCCTGTTTGCATCCCGTATCTTCGGAGTGAAGCTCCTTTGGGAAACTCTTCCAGAAGCGGAACCACCGCAGAAGCAGCCAGGCCAGCCAGCAAACCGCGCGACTTCACCGCAATATCCCAGAACGGCAGCACCCTAACCCCGGTAGCGCCCCAAACGACGCCCTGATGACGCCCTATGACGCCATTGAGTGACAAAAGCCAGCCGATAAGAAGGCTGGCTCAACTCGCTGTGTTGGGAGGAGATAACCCGATACCCAGAAACATCCCGTTGGTTCAGAAACTGTGACCGCATGGGACCAATCCACTGAACTAATCGGAACGACTCCAAGATCGCGCATCTGAATGGTAACATTCCTGGCGTCAAAATCGCAACAATTCTTTACATTTTTGAATAGAGCTGACTGGACAAACCCGGTTTCGGCTCTAGGGCGGCGATGTGGAGGGCCTGCTTGCTGTCCGAGGCAGGGGAGCACCGTCTGGCCTCCTAGAAATAAGCGCCTGTGAATAAGCGCTCGGCTTCGCTTCCCACAGCCCCATTCAACAGTTCAAGTCTAGTAATTCTTCAGGGCGCGTTGAATTTCTCGGTTGGCCTGCTTTCGTTTCAGGTCTTCCCGCTTGTCGTGCAGCTTCTTGCCCCGCACCAGAGCCAGGGTCAGCTTCACCCAACCACGCTTCAGATAGAGCTTGAGCGGCACCAGCGTCAGGCCCTTTTGCTCTACCTGACCGATCAACTTGCGAATTTCTTGATTGTGCAGCAGCAGTTTGCGGGTGCGGCGCGGCTCGTGGTTAAATACCTGACTGGCGGTTTCGTGGGGCGAGATATGGACGTTGTGTAGCCAGGCCTCACCGTTGCGAATCAGGGCGTAGCCGTCGCGCAGGTTGACTTTACCCTGGCGAATAGACTTGACCTCGGTGCCCCGCAGCTCCACACCAGCTTCATAGGTTTCCAGAATCTCGTACTCAAATCGGGCTTGGCGATTATCCGCTACAATTTTATAGCCGTCACTCTGTTCACTCATAGGTTTATCGCTTTATCTATTCAGGTATTCTGACCTATTGCTTAAACTGGATCAAAACTGTTATGTGCTGTGTTCGGCCACTCATGTTCGGCCACTCGTATTCAGCTTTCCGCTGGGCCTCTGCTGAAAATCACCGCCGAATCAGCCGGAGCCCCGGAGCCCCAGGAACTATTCCACGAGCAGACACCATTCGTGCAGCTGGTAATCGACACAGCCATTTTGAATTAGCGGGTCCTGCGCCACAATTGACTCAGCTTCAGCTAAATCTGCCGCCTGAAATAGCATCATGCCGCCGCCTCGCTCCTGCCAATAGCCGGTTTTGGCCTGATGCCCGTTTTGAACCAGAAGTCTAACGTAGGCCAGATGGGCCGACACAAACTGGTCAAAAATCGGCTTGTCAACAATGCCCCGTTCAATTTTGACAAACCATGGCATGGATCATCCCTCTTGTCAGCTGAATGTTGTGGCTTTCTAGACCTGTTTTTTTCTGGACCTGGGTTTTTCTAGATCTGGGGGTTTTCCAGGCTTATGACTTCTCTGAGCCGGTAACTCTTCTGGAATTCTATTGTGAGAATCTCTTTCTAGAACTCGTTCTGGAGCCTGTTCTGGAGTTCTATAGCGCTCTGTTTCTGTCGCCCCTGCTGAGTCAGACCTCCAGGATACCTCAATTCCTATGTAGAGAAGGTACAACTAAGGGAACAGGAGGCAAAACAAGCCCAGGTGACTGAGCAGACAGAACCGCCAAGCAGGATACCCAAACCATTTGGACACCCCCTTCGTTTATTCTCCGAGTACTTAATTTATGTCTCGAACCGCCCTGATGCAGCTGCTGCGACGCACCTATCGTCTGTCCCGACTGGCTGCCCAAACCCAAATTCCACCCGCTGAGCTGACAAACTGGCTGCACTGTTCCCGCGCTGAACGGCTGGGGGAACTCCCCGATTCAATCCTGTCGCGCAGGCAGATGATGCAGGGCTTGGCCCTGGTGGGTGGTGGGGCGCTGATGCCCCGGTTTGGCCAGCAGTTGGCTCAGGTAGCCAATGATTCGATCAGGCTGAGCGACGCCGGAATTGCCCGCGAGCATGTGCTGATTGTCGGTGCGGGTGTGGCTGGTTTGACAGCAGCCTACCGGTTGCGCCAAGCCGGAGTTGGGGTCGATGTGGTGGAAGCAAACCGACGGGCGGGCGGACGCCTGCTCAGCGTCAGCAATTTACCAGGACAGGTCGGCACAGTGGAACTGGGCGGTGAATTTATCGATACGCGCCACACCCACATCCGTAATCTGGCCGCAGAATTGGGGCTAGAGTTGGCCGATTTGCAGGCTGCCGATCAGGGGCTAGAACGGGAAATTCTCTATTTCGCGGGTCAGCGGATCAGTGAATCACGAGTGGTCGAGGAATTTGCGGCACTGGCCCAGCAGATCGATCGCGATTTGAAGAAGTTGGCTAGGCGCGACATCACCTATCACCAGCCCAGCCCGGACGCAATTCGGCTGGATCGAATGTCCCTGGCCGAATACCTGGACGCGGAGCCAATTAGCCCCCTGATCAACCAGCTAGTCAGAGTCGCCTACATTACGGAGTTTGGCTGCGACCCGGAGAGCCAGTCATGCCTGAATATGCTGTTTTTAATTGGTTCTGAAGTCGGGAAGTGGAGCACCTACGGCATCAGCGACGAGCGTTACCACGTGGTTGGCGGCAACGACCAGATTCCCAAGCGCCTAGCAGAAAGCCTGCCCGGCCAAATCGAGTATGGTACGGCCCTGGAGTCGATTCGAGCCAATTCTGACGGACGCTATCGGGTCAGCTTAAAACAGGACAACAAAAGCCAGGACCGGATTTACGACCGGATTTTGATCACCCTGCCGTTTAGCGTGTTGCGCCATCTGGAGCTGGCCGTTGAATTGCCGGAGGTAAAGCGGCAGGCGATTCAGCAGTTGGGCTATGGCACCTCCTCTAAGCTGGCCGTGCCCTATCACGAGCGGATCTGGCGGACACGCTATGGCTGCACAATCAGCATCTACACCGATCTGCCGTTCCAGAACACCTGGGAAAGCGCCCGCTATTCTCCTGGGCCTGGCGGCTGGGTGACAGACCTGCGCGGTGGCCAGCAGGGTGTATTGCTGAGTGCTGGTAATCCGGAAACCCACGCCCAGGAGTTAACGCAAGATCTGGAGCAGATTTTCCCAGGCATTGGGCAAGTGCGACGGGGCAAAGCTCTCCAGGCAATCTGGACGACCAATCCCTATGCCCTGGGCTCCTACTCCTGCTATTTGCCTGGCCAGTGGACCTCGCTGGGCGGCGCGGAGATCGAACGGGTGGGCAAGCTCTGGTTTGCCGGAGAACATTGTTCGCTGGGGTCCCAGGGCTATATGAACGGAGCCTGTGAAACTGGCGAAGCTGCCGCCGCCGAAATTCTGGCCGATTTACAGGGCGGTCTGGCCCTGCGCTAGGAGTGATTCGCTAAATACCCGGATGGATATGGGACAGGCTTTGGCCCATCTGCACCCATTTCTCAGGGGTCCAGGCATCCGCGGCAGCGCTATTAGCAGGACTGTTAGCAAGACTTGCTTTCTGGGCTGCCAAGCTCAAGCCATCGGCCAGAGCCTGCCCTACCAGAACCGACTGGGCAATAGTTTGCTCGTCAAGGCTAGGGGCCATCAACAAAGTCTTCAGCCAGTCCCTGAGCCGGATCAGCCACTTCGGGCTTAGCCACCTAGACAGCGCCTTCATATTCCCACCTCGACGATTTTCCTTGCTGAAGCTCAGTCTATCCTGCACCTCTGGAAAACAGTCAAATTGGATACAAAAACTCATATGTATCCCAGGCCAGATGACGTGAAGGATGGCGTAAAGATCGCCTTTGTCCTAGCTGATGGCCAAGCCACAGCCCCAAAAGTCCCGAGCCTATGCCGACGGCCACAGGCCAACCCGCGCTGCCTACGGCCAGAGTTGGCTAAAGTTTGGCAGAACCGAGCCCCATGAAGAGCCTGGTTTGTTGAAAGGAAATTCAAAAATGGGTCGCCTGGGATTCGAACCCAGGACCAATCGGTTAAAAGCCGAGTGCTCTACCGCTGAGCTAGCGACCCTTGAGTGTTTCAAACACCGTATTCTACGGTAGCACAGGAGATGAAAAACTTGGAAAAATTTTAGGCGCAGGCAGCATGAGATTGGCAGGAGGGTTGCAGCAGGCTTCCACTTTGGCTAACTCCTGTGCTGAAGCTAGCGGACCCCAGTCTGATTTAAGCCTGAGTTCTCTGCTAAACCTGCTTGAGGTCAGGCTGCCTAAACAGCTTCAGCTAGCGCGACCGGACTAGCGGTCTGCTCGATATTGACCTGACTCACGTCCACAGCCTGCACGCCTTCCACCTGTCTGACACAGGCTACCACCTTCTGGAGCAGGAGCCCTGTCGCAACTTTACCCAACAGAGAAATTCGGCTGCCCTGCTGCAAAATGCACAGTGTTTTCAGATCATGGAGCTCCGGATGCTGATCAAAGGCGAGAGCCACCCGCTTGGCCAAACCCTGGGGGTCATATTCACCGTTTACCCCAACGTACTCCAGCGGGATCTGGGCCAAGTGTAACCGCGGCTCTGAAACAATGGCAGCTGAAACCGTAGCCCGGTTGAGCTGGGCCTGATCGCGAACCGAATCTGGCCGAGATTGGCTGGAGCTAACGGCTGAACTACTGGAGGTCGAACCCATCGATAAAAAGATGCGCTGGGACCAGCTCATAAAACACCCCTCTTACAACCTATAGACTGCATAGGGCTGGCTCATCCAGCCTCAAGCTATTGCAGCATGATTCTACTTATTTTCGGTAGGCGTTTGGAGACGGGCATCTCACTTTAGCAGGAGAATTAGCAGCAGGAGAATCAGCCGGAGCGGCAAAGGGCAGGCACAAGGGATGCAGGAGTGAAGCAGCCACAGGGGCGCATTAGGCAGAAAAGAAAAAAGGAGATGCGTTGCACCTCCTCTTTATTGATCCCCTAAATCTAAACTTCGAATCTGCTTGATTCTAAAATTCATTGTAGAGGAGGGTATTTTTTTTCAACTCCAACCCAGGATAGATATTGTCCTATCTCTAGCGAGTCTCTAACGAGATTCGGTGCCCTGGTTGGGGTCGCCTTCAACCCGGGGGTTGTCAGTCCCAGGGGCATCAGCCGCAGCACCAGGGCGGGTTTCCTGGGCAGCCCCTTGACCCGTGCGACGCTGGGCCGGATCGACCGGGGTCTATTTGCCGCCCGAAGCAGTGGGAGTGGTTTTACCAGCTTTGGCCGAAGGCGGAGCAACCTCTTGCAGCTCATTCAGCGCAAAGTTGTTGGTGTTGATACCGCTGTAGCTCACCTTATTGAAGCGAACGACCACGGGGTACTTGATACCGCTTTGGTCGATGGAAGCAACCACCCCGGTATCCTGGAACCAGTAAGATTCTTTGCGCAGAACCCTGACGGTGGAACCACGTTGAACCATAGTTATCTTCTCCCTACAAAACAGTTGATATAAAGAAAAAAACAGCCTCTTCTAGAATAAGGGGAGATTGTATCTAGACGTGTTTCGTAACGTAAAGCTTTGTAAGCAGCAGAGCCATCGTCTCAGAATTTGCTGCTGCTCAATGTTTGCTCAATGATTGCTCAACGGCTGCTCAATAGCTCAACGTCATAAACCGTAGTTTGATCTGACCATGCGCCTGCCTCAGCAACAGCCATCTCAGCAACAGCCGTCTCAGCAAAGCAGAGCTGAGGGAAGAGAGGAAAGAAATAGAGGGAGTTTCAGGTTATTAGCAGGTCTTCAGAGCACCGTTAGGCAGTGGTCTATCCTCCTGGCGAGGCAGATCGGGAATCTCACTTGAGCTAGAGGAATCGCGCTGGCAGTTGGTTTAGCGTGAAAAAGCATTCAACCCAGGTTCAATAGAGCTGATTATTTCGATTTTGGCCACTTTCGAAACAGTAGGCCCAATTTCAGTCTGCTCGCCACCTGTGGTTTCTGCCACTTTCCAATTTAAACCTGCCTGTCGTTTGGGGTCTATCGTTTGGGCTTGATGCCACCTGGATCAGAGCAGGTTTCCTTCATCCATGGAGTATCACTATGCGTAATTCAATGTTCGATCGCGTAAAGGGTTTCAATTTCCGCTTCAGTCGCGTTGCGGTGGCGGTTGTGGCAAGCTTTGTCCTGCTGCTGGGGACGGGCTGCAATCCTTCCTCGCCCAGCGTATCGGGGACGGGGTCTTACCAGGAAGGGCGGCCTACCCAAACCGAGCTGTATAAGCCGAACCAGGCTAAGCAGGGCGGGATGAACACCTACAGCGACACAGACGCACGGCAAAACACGAGGGGTCTGGCAGCAGAAACCAAGGCAAGGGTTGATCAGGCGAAGGGTAATTTGAAAAAGTCGAACAGTCCTGCCGCTTTGGCTGATGAGGTGAAAGACGCTAGGCCGCTGAAAGAAGGTCCTAAAGATGTCAGCAAGCGGGCCAGCAACACCGTGGAGGATGTGACGCAGGACCTCAAAGCGGGTACAGAGCGCGGCATTCAAAACCTCAAGGCCAACGCCAAGCAAGCCAAGCGCGGCATCGAAGATACGTTGGATGACGCCCGCCAAAACGCGGCGGATTTGGGCAAAGATACGGCTCGTGGTGCCCAAGCCACAGCAAATGAGCTGAAGCGAAATGTGGACGACGCGGCTCGCGATCTGAGCAATAAAGTTAGCGGTCAAGTTAGCAAGACGGGTGCCAGTGGTGACCTGACTGCTGTCCGCTCTGGGAAGCAATCCGTACCCGACCTGGATGCCGACGATTTGGCTGAGCGGGCCAAGAATGTGTTCGGTGCTGCCAGCCGTAACGTGGGCGACTTTGCTAAAGAGTAGGTCAAGCTGAGACTCAAACTTGAGTAAGTGGTTCGAATCAGCCCTGGGGGTCACACCCTGGGGCTGCTTTGGGTTGGATCTTCCTTGTTGGCTGTGTTTTGGTCGCAGAGTTGCCGACTCGATCCAGCCCAGCCTCAGGCACAAGCGCAACGACATGGGGTACGGGACGGGGCAGGTAGGACATTTGCGACTCGCCCTTAAACACCAGCGAGGCGCTGGCTCCCGAATCGAGCATCACCGCTTCTCGCAGTCCGGCCCGGCTCAGAGCCTCACCCAGGCTAATCGAGTCGATATAGTCTCCAGAAACGCCTACAACAGGGCGACCCGCCTGATCAATTCCCCAAAAGGCCCGGTCGCGGTGGGCGTCGAAGTCAAATAGGTTGCCGAAAGATGCGGCGGCCTGGGGCTGGCCCGCCTTGACCAACCAGGCCGCAGCCACAAAGGCATCGGTGAGCTGAGGGAGTTCGGCCTGTAGACCAGCTAGCTGGTTGTGGCGCTCAGGATCAAACGGGATAAATTTGACCTGGGTGGGGCTGATCAGCACCAGCGGGCGATTGCGAATCCGGCGAATCTCTTGGGCGTTGCCAGGCACGAACCGGGCCGGGGTGAGGCGATTGGTGCGCTGGCTCAGAACCGGACCCACCATGACGTTGGAGTCGAGCTGCTCTAGCGAGAAAAACGCGCCATCAACGGCAGCAACCGCATTGGTCGCCGCGACAATTTCCTTGACCTGATAGCGACTGTCGGCATGGAGTGTCACGGGTCTGCCTCCGGTCGCAAAAATCAGCGGCACCCCTGCCAGCGTCTGTTTTTGCAGCTGAACGGCGTCGCTAAACTGGAACCCGGTCTGGCTCATCGGATCTTCCGGGGCCGGTCCGCCGTTTGCCTGGTCCAGCACAGCCTCCAGGTTGCCCTGGCCAATTCGTTCGAGGCTGAGCAAGCTTGCAGACGCTCCGGCGAACTGATCGCTGCTGTCGTCCATGGTCAGGCCAGAGCGATAGCCAGCCCACTGCACCCACTGTTCGACTCGCGGGTCGTGGTGACCTTCAGGATAGACAAAATGGCGGATCGAGATGCCAAGCTGGGTTTCCA
>JBJTUI010000851.1:0-5177 GCA_046080625.1 Elainella sp.
CAGATAATGAAGCTTAGGCGGCAGCTTGTGCTGCTCCGGGGGCAGTTAGTAAGAGGGAATCTATGTCGGAACCAATTGCAGAATCAGCGCTAAATGCAGCTCTTAACTCCATGCAGTGGGTCAGCGCCCTTTCGACTCGCCCCTCGCTGGAGGCAGCTGTGAACGAAGTTGTGAGTCAGGTTGAGCATCAGCTCCAGGGCTCCCCCGATTTGGCTCTGGTGTTCATCTCCTCAGCGTTTGCCAGCGAGTTTTCGCGGCTGGTGCCCCTGCTGCAAGAGCGCATTGCCCTGCCAGCCCTGATCGGCTGTAGCGGCGGTGGGGTGGTTGGGGTAGACGCGGCGGGTCAGGTGCAGGAAGTGGAAGGCAAAGCTGCTCTCAGCCTCACCCTGGCCCACCTGCCTGGGGTAGATGTACGGCCCTTCCATTTGTCTGCCCTGGATCTGCCCGACCTCGACAGTCCACCCGATGCCTGGACGGAGTTGCTTGGCGTTTCGGCCCAGAGTCGGCCTCAGTTTGTGCTGCTGGCCTCACCGACCTCGCCGGGCATTTCCGAGCTATTGCAGGGCCTGGATTTCGCCTACCCGGAATCGGTCAAGGTGGGCGGGTTGGCGGGCGTCAACGCCCTGTCGGGCGGCAGCGGTTTGTTTTGCAATCAGGAATTCTATCAGGACGGGATTGTTGGGGTGGCGCTGAGTGGCAACATTGTGCTGGATACGATTGTGGCCCAAGGCTGTCGGCCCATCGGCCAGAGCTATCGGGTAGCGGCGGCAGAACGCAATATTTTGACCAAGCTAGAAGCCCAGCTGGAGTCGGATGCGGCTCCCGAACTGCATACCCCGCTGGAAGTGCTGCAATCCCTGTTTCAGGAGCTGAGCGAACCCGACCGGGCCTTGGCCCAGCAGGCGCTATTTGTGGGTGTGGCCCAGAGCGCCTTCAAACAGCAGCTCGATCAGGGCGATTTTTTGATCCGCAATTTGCTGGGCGTAGACCCCAAAACGGGCGCAATTGCCGTAGGCGACCGAATTCGTCCGGGCCAGCGCATCCAGTTTCACCTGCGCGACGCCGCAGCCTCCGCGACCGATCTGACGTCGCTGCTCCAGCGCTACCAGACTACCCCAGGCCAAGGCTCGTCCGTCGGCGCACTGCTCTTCTCTTGTCTGGGACGCGGCGAAGGGCTCTACGAGCAGCCCAACTTTGATTCGGAGCTGTTCAGGCAATATCTTGGCCCGGTGCCGCTCAGCGGCTTCTTCTGCAACGGCGAAATTGGTCCAGTCGGCAACACCACCTTCCTGCACGGCTACACCTCGGTGTTTGGCATCTGTCGGGCAGCAAACGATAGGGCCGATTAGCGCCATTCTTTTAGCGCCATCCTTGGGCGACCGCAGACCAGATCAGGCGACTGGGGTCCATCGCTGCTGGCGACGCATTTCGTAGAGGATCAGGGCCGCTGCAATACTGACGTTTAGCGATTCCACAGCAGGCGTGAGCGGAATTTGCACGGTGCAATCGGCCAGATCCAGCAGGTCGGACGACAGGCCCGCCCCCTCGTTGCCCAACAGAACGACGCTGGGCTGGGTGAAATCGGCCTGCCAGTAGGTCAAACTGGCCGTGGGGCTGGTAGCAATCACCTGAACTCCCTGGCGCTGTAGGGTTTGCAGATCGGCCTTCAGATCGGAGCTGGTCTGCATCGGCAGCCGAAACCACTGGCCCGCTGAAGCCCGCAGCACCTTGGGATTATCTAGCTCGACGCTATCGGCACTCAGCCACAGCCCCTCTGCCCCGACTGCTGCTGCCGTGCGAATAATTGCCCCCAAATTGCCCGGATCTTGCAGCCGCTCTAGGGCTACTCCTACCTGAATTGCCTGCACCGCGAGCGGTGCCAAAGACCGAACATCGCGCCGCGCCGTGGCCACAATCCCATCCGGGTTGACCGTGGTAGCAATCGCCTGCACCACCTCCAGACTCACAATTTCGACCCGTTGCGCCAGCTGGCCCAGCTGTTGGTCTAGCTCTGGATGGGCTGCCTGCCAATCTGGGGTGTAGCAGACGGTTTCGAGGGCATGGCCGACCGCACAGGCCTCCTGCAACAGGTGGGTTCCTTCCAGCAAAAACAGGTTCTGCTCCTGTCGCGCTTTGGCCCGCTGGAGTTTACGCATCTGCTTGACTAGCGGATTTTGTGAGCTCGTGATCATAGCGGATTCTGACTGAACAGGCGGATAGCAGCAGGAGACGAACTACTCTGTCTCCAGAGCCTTCAAACTCAACGGGAGGTCACTAGAGTTAACCAGGTCTGGGGAGTCGGATGATGCAGTCGCTTCATATTGCCGCTTTGAGATGCTGCTTTGAATTGCCGCCCTGACAAATAGATTAAAATTTCATTACGAAAAATGATTAATCCATAAGAAATTTTTAGGTATTTTTAACCACTCCACGAGCGGTCAGCACTCAACTGCCCCCAGTTAGGTTGAGGCCAGAACAGGACCGTTGATAAAACGATAAAACTAGGGCTGAGAGTGGGGACTAGAGCCAGGATTGTTTGCCAAAGTACTCGGATTTACAAGCCTGGTCTGGTTTCTACTTCTATACATCTAGCCAAAATACCTAGCCAACCAAAATACCTCGCCAAACCTGCGATCGGTCCCGAACCAAAACTCCGCTAAAGCGCGAGCCCCAGCAAAACCGCCCGCAGCCGGTTGCGAGATGGCTGCAGAAAGGAGTGGCTGCAAAAAACTGTCCGAACGAACTTTCTTACCGTCACTTTGTAGACTGGCTGATGCGGAACCCGGGACTTGAACCCGGAAGCCTTGCGGCACATGAACCTGAATCATGCGCGTCTACCAATTCCGCCAGTTCCGCATTATGCAATCCTTAGCTCACCGGCCTGCAATTCATCAAAAATTTGCGTTTGGGTGATTTCAGACTGCGATTTACAATCATGCCGAGATTTAGCGATTTTGTCAACCTCTCCGCCGCTAGCAATTTTTCAGCTACTTCGAAGATTTTCACAGCAAATTGATCAGAAGGCGCTAAACTCCACTGAGAGACTTCTAGACATCCTAGAGGTTTCCGGTAGAATCGTAACCAACTTTGTTTGACCGGGGTTCGACCAGGCGAGAACAAACGGCAATAGAAATACCACTTGCGTTCTGGATGAGGGTTTTGGCATCTTGCCAAACAGCCTGCCAAACGGTTAGTTAGCCCGAATCTTGCGGAAATCCTGGGCAATCTTTTCGAGCATCCCATAAAGATTTGCGGCTTTCAATCTGCATTCGGGAAGATTTCGACCGGGTTGGGGTCAACCAGTTCAGGGTAGCGAGCGTCGTAGCCCATTCCGATCAGCGCTTGAAGATCATTCTGATTCCAAGAGCTTGCGGCTAAACCATTGATTAAGTTCCGGAGGATAGAGCCATTACTTCGCATCTCAGTATCCCAAGTTCCTACGCTCCAGCCGAGGAAGACAAGCCAGTGCTTCGCATTTGGGGCAAGCAACCCCTGCATGGACAGGTGAAAATCAGCGGGGCGAAGAATTCTGCTCTGGTGGTAATGGCTGGAACCCTGCTCTGTGCAGATGACTGCTTGTTGCGTAACGTTCCCTCCCTGGTGGACGTTGCCCGGATGGGTGATATTTTGTCGGCGCTTGGGGTGAAGATCCAGCGTCAGGGTGACACACTCGCGATTGATGCTAGCCACATCGGTCAGTCTAAAGCGCCCTACGAGCTGGTGAGCCAGCTGCGGGCCAGCTTCTTTGTGATTGGGCCTCTGCTGGCCCGCTTGGGTTCAGCCCGAGTGCCGCTGCCGGGCGGCTGTGCGATTGGCGCTCGACCGGTTGATCTACACGTGCGCGGTTTGCAGGCCATGGGAGCCGATGTGCAGATCGAGCATGGTACGGTGTTTGCCTCGGTGCGGGGCGGCAAGCAGCGACTCCAGGGCGCTCGGATCTATCTGGATTGCCCCAGCGTTGGGGCTACTGAAACTCTGATGATGGCTGCAACCTTGGCCGAGGGCGAGACGGTTCTGGAGAACGCCGCTCAGGAGCCCGAAGTGGTAGATCTGGCCAACTTCTGTCGAGCTATGGGAGCCAAAATTCAAGGAGCGGGCACCAACACAATCGTGATTTCGGGCGTGCCGCGCCTACATTCAGCCGACTACAGCATTATTCCCGATCGGATCGAGGCCGGTACGTTTCTGGTGGCTGGTGCGATCACCCAGTCCGAAATTAGCCTGCTGTCGGTTGTGCCCGATCACCTGAACGCCGTGATCGCCAAACTGCGCGCCATGGGAGCCGATGTCGTGGCCGACGCGCCCGACCAGCTGCGGCTAATTCCTAGCCAGCGCTACCAGGCAACTGATATTAAGACCCTGCCCTTCCCCGGCTTTCCGACTGACATGCAGGCTCCGTTCATGTCGCTGCTGACCATGAGCGAGGGCAACAGCGTGATCAGTGAAACCGTGTTCGAGAATCGGATGCGTCATGTGGCCGAGCTAAACCGGATGGGAGCCGACATCACGGTTAAAAATAACCTGGCGATTGTTCGGGGCGTACCGACGCTGTCAGGCGCACCGGTTGTTGCTACAGATCTGCGCGCCTCGGCGGCCCTGATTCTGGCTGGTTTGGCAGCCGATGGCATGACCACTATCCAGGAGCTGAAGCATCTTGATCGCGGCTACGACAACCTGGAAGGCAAGCTACAGGGTCTAGGAGCCAAGCTAATCCGCGTGAAAGGTGAAGCCACTCCTCCGGAAGCCAACGCCGTTGAGCCTGCTGTTCCTGCGCCTGCTGTTCCTGCGCCCAGCGTTGCTCCGCTCACGGGCCTGTCCTAAGACGATCCTGCAAAACGCCCCTATTCCCGGCCCTTCCTCCAGATTTGGGGGAGGGGTTTCTTCTGACGCCTGGGTAACTTGTGGCCTGGGTATAGCGCTACGCACTCAGCTTAGGACAGAAGGGGGTATGGGGGCGCAGCCCTCAGCTAGGGGTTCCACCCCTGCACCCCATCCTAACCAGAAAGACTATGGCTACAACTTGTGGCTAAAGGGAGAGGTGGGTAAATCCGTCTGGGCTGGTTCGGTTCACCTCCTCTGGCTTGAGTTCAAGAGTTGTTACATTATGTTCATTCAAGTCATTGCCGGATGAGGTTTCACTCGTGAACAACGCCATGAATCAAGTTTCAGAATATTTT
>JBJTUI010000852.1:0-7182 GCA_046080625.1 Elainella sp.
CATGAGCCGCCGATTCTGCAAACTGCCGTCGAGCGCATCGCCCAGTTTTTAGCCTAGGATGGGCGGAGCCAACCGGTTGAGCAATCTAGAGAATGCCGTGAGCCAGCAGCCAGCAGTCAATTCAAATCCAGGAACAAAGCTGAGGCAGAGATTATTTAAGGCAATCCTGCGTCTGGGTTTGGGAACTGGTCTCTGCACCATGCTGTCACCCGCTCTGGCCCAAGCCAGTGTTTCAGCCTCCAGTCTTTCAGCTTCCAGTGTCTCAGCCTCTAGCTCAGCCCCCAGCTCAGCCTCAGTCAACGCCTGTCGCGCCGATCTGGCTCGCCAAATTGAGGCAATCACCAGTCAGCCCCAGTTGCGCCAGGCCCGCTGGGGAATTTTGGCCCAAACCCTGGAGGCCCAACCCCAGACGCTCTACGCCCAAAATGCCGATCAACGACTGATTCCGGCCTCCAATGTCAAGCTGCTGACCACTGCTGCCGCCCTGAACCAGCTAGGGGCCAATTTTCAGATTCGCACCTCGGTCTACCAGATCCCCACGCCCCAGCAGACCACCCTGCGAGTAGTAGGACGCGGCGATCCCAGTTTTGGCGACCGGCAGCTCCAGGATCTGGCCCGTCAAATTGCTGCCCGTGGTCTGCGTCAGGTAGATACCCTGCTGGCAGACGACCGCTACTTTCGCGGTGTCTTCGTCAACCCGACCTGGGAACCGGAAGACATTCAGGCGGGCTACGGCGCACCCTTAAACAGCCTGATTTTGAATGAAAACGCGATTGGGCTGACTCTGATCCCACAGGCGCTGGGACAGCCGCTAGCCGTGCAGTGGGACAAACCTGCCGAGGGCGAGGGCTGGCAAATTGTCAACCAGTCCCAAACCGTCGCTCCAACGGCCTCCGAGTTTCTAGACGTGGGCCGCGACTTAAATCGCCCCGTGCTATATGTGCGGGGACAGCTGCGGGCGGGTTCAGCGGCAGAGCCCGTGGCCCTGTCGATCCCGGAGCCGACCCAGAACTTTCTGGAACAATTGCGGCAGGTTCTGGCCAGTCAGCAAATTCCCGTGGGGCAGGCTGAAATCGCCAGTGACGCCACCTGGACAGGTCGTGAAGTTGGTGTCATTTTGTCGCCGCCGCTGGCCGAACTGCTGATCGAAACCAATCAGCAGAGCAATAACCTCTATGCGGAAGCCCTGCTGCGCCAGCTTGGAGTCAATCAAACCACTAGCCTATCGCCGCTGGCCGCCGGGATCAACGCCCTGCGTCAAGATCTGACCCGCCTCGGGGTGTCGCCCAACTATCTGCTGGCCGATGGGTCTGGTCTGTCGCGCCAAAACGCCGTCAGTCCGCGAGTCTTCGTCGATCTCCTCAGCGCCATGGCCAACAGCCCCAACGCGGCCCTATTCCGTAGCTCACTCTCCACAGCCGGGATCAGTGGGACGCTGAAGAATCGGTTTCAAAACACAGCCGTTCAGGGGCAACTCCAGGGCAAAACGGGCTTTATGACGGGCGTGGCGGCGCTTTCCGGCTACCTGCAAACCCCAACACCTTTGGTATTTAGTATCCTCGTCAATCAGCCGCAGGGATCGGGATTACCAGGGACAATTGATGCGATTGTCAACCTGCTCTACAAACAGGGCTCCTGCTGACAGTTACCCCGCGAAATTAGTGATCCCCGCCCTCTTGACAAGACAAAAGATTGCTTAGATGATTAGCATAACTTATCAGGCAGTTCAGCGGCTTGAACCGAGGGCCATAGCTGATTGAGGCAGTTCGCTCAAAAAGCAGGTTAACTGAAACTAGCCTAAATGGGCGACACAAAACTTTGCCTGGGCTACTCAGCGCCAAGCCAGAGTTCTGATCAACCTCTAGCTACAGGCCACTTCGGTCGGCGCTGATACTTGCCAAGCTACCTCAGACAGGTGGAAGTGCCGGTTATCAGTGGCTACGAAACAAGTGGGCGACGAAGCCGCACCAGCTGAACCTTGGCAGATTTCGAATCAGAAATCAGAGAATTAGCTGCTAGATCACTTGAGCCGTCAGAGGACGGTAGTCTGAGGGCTTGATCTGATATTTCACCAGGTTAGCCAGTTCTTGAAGTTGGCTGATGGCTTCAGCACCTTCCAGCTTCATCAGCTCCCGGTCATCCCGCATCTCTGTCCAGGTAATTCCGTAATCGGACACCAGAAAACGAATCAGGTGATTTTCTCCCAAGCTCACCATGAAGGAGGCGCTGTTCATCTGCCCTCCACAGGTGTAGCAGGAGGCCAGATACCCACGCTGCTCCAGCACAGTGGCTAGAGCCTGAAGGTTCATGACCAAATCCTGAACGAATTGGCGGTGCTGTTCTGCGAGTCTGAGGAACATAGTTAGACCTCCTTCACCACACTTATGGCACTATTCTAAACCCTTTTATGTTTTCTTAAGCATTTATACCCTAAAAACAGAACGGCTCAGGGGCCGAACTATCCGAGCCCAATTGTTTGGCACAGTTGCCTAGCACAGGTTGCCTGATCGTGTTTGTCTGATTGTGCTTGCTCTGGAGGAGGCTCAGTTTGACTATTTTCAGGTTGCTAATCCGCTCGATCAGCGAGTTTCTCCGGTTTTGAGCGAGCGGCCCCAATCAGCGCTCCCAACTAGTATGCTCAAGCAGTTGCTCTTACCCCGCTACCTTCATCAGCTTGACTAAGCAATTCGCTCGATCTCAGCCTTGACACCCATCGCAGTAGCTTATTGCCTAGTAATACCCAGTAGCGCTATAAAAGAAAACTCACTGAAGGGGTATGCCATCCGGAGGGCTTGACAAAACCTTAATATTTTTCTGCTTTCCCCATGGTTGCTATCAAGCGTAGCTGATGCTGAAGATTGATACCGTATCACCTATCACAGTCATTTGGTAGAGGCGGCCAGGCCCAAATCAATCTAGCAGCCCTCTCTAGGCTGTTTGCCAACCCAGATCGAGCCATAGCCACATCCACCCCCTTGGAAGGCTTTACCTGATTCTAGTTAACCTGCCACCAGCCGAGCGCTGGTCCAATAAAGCGAACTGTCACCCAATAGACAACCAGCAGGCCGATCCCGATCCAGGCACCGCGCGTGCTCCAACTGACAAACTGGGCGGCCTGACTTTTTTTGACCGGTAGCCAGG
Source organism: Elainella sp. (assembly GCA_046080625.1). GTDB lineage: Bacteria > Cyanobacteriota > Cyanobacteriia > Elainellales > Elainellaceae > Elainella. Next base: position 3,142 of record JBJTUI010000852.1, read on the forward strand.
GAAGAATATTTGCCTCCTGGCCATATTTCTCACCCAATGCCTCTTTGCGTCGTTTTGAATCGCCCATCTTTAAAATTCCTTCTGGTTCACCCGACAACTCAGTTATAAATCATCCACAAATCCGCAGTTTCGCTGACCTATGGTGCATTCCGATTCTATCGTTTGAGCACCGCGATTATGGCTAGAACAGGCATAAATTAACGCTAAGCTGTCCAGGGCCACGCCCTATAATCCTAGGCCTGGCAAAGCTCGTGAGCAGACCGGTTCAGCCAAATCATTGGGTCAGTCCGGCAAGCCCAACCCTTCAAACTGCCTGAATAAACTCTCGTCCACGTAATTGATTCGGGCCAGTGGGCTCATCGCCGCTAGGGCCTGCTGCCCATAGGTGCGGTGGTTAACCCGATTGTCGAGCAGGGCCACAACTCCCTGGGATTCGCGCACGGGAGCAATCGCCCGCTGGAGTTCGCTCAGGGCCGTGGGCAGCAGGTAGAGCCGGAACCAATCCTGTCGCCAGCGCTTATAGACGGCAACTCGGCCCGCCACCAGCGGATCTTCCAGCGAGGGCAGGGGCAGGGTGGCAATCACCAGCAGCTGCGGCGCGGGCAAAACGGCCTGATGGTGTCGCCAAAACTTCCAGCCCGTGACCAGAATACCGTTTTCGTCGAGGCAAGTCTTTTCGACCTGCACCCGCGAGCCCAGTTCGCCCGCCAGCATCGAACCAATCTGGGCCTTTAAAGGCACATCCCCAATCAGCAGCACGGTTAGCCCCTGCTGGGCGGTGTTGGTGGCCATCAGCAAGGCCCGAATTTCCTGGATTAGCACCGGCTGAAACTGGGGCGTGTTGGGCATGGGCAGGCCGTCGGGCAAATAGAGCTGGATTAGCTCGTGCTGGCGATCGGGGGAGAACTTGACGCAGGTCAAATCTTCCAGTCCCAGTCGCTGGCGGAATACTGTTGCGTCGGCCTCCAGATCCAGGGCTCCGCCAATCAGGACAACAGGCTGCTGCTGCCAGACCTGCCGCAGGCTAGCCGTGACCTCTGCCGGGGCACAGTGCAGGGATACCTGGCCCTGCTGACGCACCACCTCGGCCCAGAGAATCTGATCGGGGCGCAGCAGCTGCTCTCTAAATTGCTGCCAGGCGGGCAGGGTCAACTCTTGGGGAAGGGACGCATAGAGCTGTTCCAGGGCCGCCTGTTCGGGTAACTCCAGCAGGTAGCGGTCGTAGGGATTCACCGGGTGTTGAAAGACTGAACGGGTAAGCTGCACCCGCGTATCGCGAATCAGGTCGGCCTGTTCGGGCTGGTTTTGCAGCAGCTGATCCCAGTCTGGGGATCGCAGGGAGAGGGTGAGCAGATCCCGGGTCCAGTCTTCCAGGTCATCAACGCCATCGATCACGGTCAGCACCTTGGCAGGAAATCGGCCCTGCTGGTGTAAGCGGTCGGTCAGCCAAACCTGGGGTGTGGTCAGAAGCAGCCCTCGAAATTCTGGACTGGGCCAGCAGTCGCCGGTTTGAATCGGCTTATCGGTGCTGATCCACTGGCGCAGTCGCGGCACCTCTACCATCAACAGCCGTTGTAAAACAGCTTCAGGGGCCACCAGAATTGCCGAATCCTGCCACAGCAGCAGCGGCATCAAATAGCTCAAGCGATAGCGCCCGTGATAGCCCGAGGGAGCCCCAGCCTGAATCAGGGCACTCCGGCCCAGACGCAAAGCCCGTGCCACCAGCCGCGCCATCGTCAAATGATGGGGCCAGTAAGGTTCGCCCTGCTCTCGCAGAAAAGCGCGGAGTTGTTGATGGACTTCTACCTCAATCACAGGCTTTATCGCACTCTAGATGAAGATCATTCTGACACAAACCTGGAGGTTCCCTGAGTTGGGATAGAGATGCAGCTCTAATCAGACAATGCTCTGAATCGATGACAACCTGGGGGTACTAGGATCTAGAAGCCAGGGGCAAAAGTCTGGCAAACTGCCATGGAGCAAGAAGGAGAGGGCTATGGAGATCGGAATTGTGGGATTGGGGCTGATTGGTGGATCGCTTGCCATCGACCTCAAGCAGCAGGGGCACCGTCTGGTCGGCGTGAGTCGGCGAGTCGAAACCTGCCAGCGTGCCGTCGCGACAGGTATTGTGGATCAGGCTGGTGCAGATTTGGGGCTGGTGGCTAGCGCCGAAGTAGTCTTTCTTTGTACACCGCTGGGGGCAATCGCCGCAACTGTCACCGAACTGCTGCCGCTGCTGTCGCCTGCTACTATTCTTACCGACGTTGGATCGGTTAAGGCATCCGTAGTGGAGCTGCTGGCACCCCGCTGGCCCAACTTTGTGGGCGGGCACCCGATGGCAGGCAAAGCGGAGAGCGGCCTGGAAGCTGCTGAGGCCGGGCTGTTTAGGGAGCGAGCCTACGTGATTACGCCGGTTGAATCTACCCCCCAACCCGCCATAGCCACCGTGGCCCAGCTGGCCAAGTCCCTAGGATCACAGGTGTACTATTGCGATCCCCAAGTGCATGATCAGGCCGTAGCCTGGATTTCACACCTGCCGGTGATGGTGAGCGCTAGCCTGATCTCGGCCTGCACCACTGCCGAGCCGCTAGTGTTAGAACTGGCCCAGAAGTTGGCTAGCTCGGGGTTTCGGGATACGAGCCGGGTAGGAGGGGGCAACCCGGAGCTAGGGGTGATGATGGCTCGCTATAACCAGGAGGCGCTGCTGCAAGCCCTGTACAGCTACCGCCAGCAGTGCGATCAAGTAATTCATCTGATTGAACAAGCCGATTGGGCCGGACTGGAGCAGGCTTTGATCCAGACCCAGCAAGATCGAACAGAGTTTAGAATTTGCCAGTAGGATATTGGCCAATAGGGTGTTGGGCCAATAGGATCGGGCCAGCCTAATCGGCATCCAGCAGCTTCAGGCCCAGAGCCTGCCTCAGTTCGGCTACTTCGTCCCGGTGGCCAGTCACCGTCACCAGACTGCGGGGGGACGCTTCGCCCTGCAAAAATTCCACCTGGAGGGCAACCTGCTCTGGCCGCGCCGATTTGCGCCAGTAGAACAGCCCGGCCAGCGGAGCCAGCAGCACCAGAGCGGGCAGCAGCCTGGCTAGACCAGGAAACGCCATGCCCAGCACCAGCGCCAAACAGAGAATGCCAACCGCCGCCAGCAGCGACAGGAAAATCGCCAGAAACCAGCTGGGCCGCACCATACCTTCGTAGATCACTTTGTTCTCAGCTGCATCAACTGCCGTGAGGCGGTAGGCCCGACCCACAAAGTATTGCTGTAACCGCTCCAGCAGGGGCTCGCCCTGTTGCTCAGCCAACAGCTGGGAGACCTCGATCCGGTCTTTGGTTGAGGCGCGAATAAAAAAGGCCAGCCCCACTGCTAATAGAGCGGTCAACAGGGCCGTAGAAGTAAGAACTGAATTTTGCATTGGGTATAGATAGGGATCTCGCTCGTGACTGTCGCATCCGGAAGCTCAGATTTAGACTCCTGGACCTGATCTATCCTACCGAACAGGCCGATCCAATTCGCCAGCTTCAGAAAATACGCCACGATAGCCGGAAGCCCGCAATCGAGTCAGGAACGACCCGCCGGGATCGGTCTGCCCAGATAGCCCTGCCACAGTTCGGCCAGTTCCTGGGCCTGGGATTGCCAGTCAGGGCAGATCTGATACATCCGGCGTGGCCGCCCCCGCCCTTCTACCTTTTTCCAGTAGCCCGTGATCACATTTGCGTCTTCCAGAAACTTGAGAGCACTGTAGAGCACCGTGTCCGAAAGCCGGTAGTTAGCGTACTCCTGCTCTAGCAGGTTGATTAGCTCAGTTCCATAGGAATCTTGGCGGAGCAGCACCGACAGGACATAGCAAACGGCCAGCTCTTTATTCAGGTAGAACGGGGGCGGATTGCGAAAAAACTGGTAAATATCTTCAAAAGTTGTCATGTCGCTCATCTAACCCTCTAAACACATCACGCCCGAAGTCGATTTGAGTCGATTTTCGTTTTGACAACGCTCCCTAAAACACGATCCGTCCTACAAGTCACGATTCGTCAGGT
>JBJTUI010000853.1:0-5102 GCA_046080625.1 Elainella sp.
GACGGCCAGCGGGTTGATCTGGGCGACCGCAGCTACCTGCTGAGTCCGCAGGATCTGGCCGGGCTGGAGCTATTGCCAGAGCTAGTTCAGGCGGGCGTGGCCTGCCTCAAAATTGAAGGGCGGCTGAAATCTCCGGAATACGTAGCCAACGTCACCCAGGCCTATCGGCAGGCGCTGGATCGGGCTATGGCGGCGCTGGCAGCGGGCGAAGCATCGGCCGAACGATCTGAACAGGCATCTGTCTATCGCGTCGAACCTGATGAACGCTACGGCCTGGAAATGGCGTTCTCACGAGGGCTGTATAGTGGATGGTTCAATGGTATTAATAACCAGGAATTGGTGCATGCGCGGTTTGGTAAAAAGCGCGGGGTATATCTGGGCGAAGTCCAGCAGATCGGTAAAGATTACGTAGCGCTGAAACTGGAAGCACCCGTGAAGCCAGGCGACGGAATTGTATTTGACAACGGCCACCCCCAGCGCCAGGAGCAGGGCGGACGGATCTACGGCGTTGCACCCCAGGGCCACCTGACCCGGCTCAGCTTTGGCCGTCGCGACGTTAATTTTAGCGCCCTGCATCTGGGCGATCGGGTCTGGAAGACCAGCGACCCGGAGCTGGACCGCAGGCTGCGCCAAAGTTTTGCCGGGGAGACGCCGCAGTTTCAGCAGCCGATTGCTCTAAGCGTTTACGGCAGCGCCGATCAGCCGATGACGATCCTGGGGCGCGATTTGCAGGGGCATCTGGTGCGGGTCGAGTCGGCGATGCCGCTGGTGTTGGCCCAACGACAGCCCTTGACCACCGAACGACTGCGCGAACAGCTGGGCCGTCTGGGCAACACGCCGTTTGTTCTGGGCGAGCTCGATAATCAGCTCCAGGGCGATCTGCTGCTGCCTGTGAGTGAGCTAAACCGACTGCGCCGCGAACTGGTCAGCCAGCTCGAAGCCCAGCGCCTCCAGCCCCGCCGCTGGCAGATCCAGGCAGAGGCCAAACTCGCCGACCTGCTGCCAGAACTGCCGCAGACCCCAGCCGCTGAGGCCGAGCTAATTGTGCTGGTGCGTCGCCTCGACCAGCTCCAGGCAGCGCTTCAATCGGGCGTCTCGCCCCTCTACTGCGAATTCGAAGACCCGCGCAAATACCGGCAGGCGGTCGAACAGGTGCAGTTATGCCAGAATCCTCCCCGGCTCTATGTCGCCCCGCCCCGGATTACCAAACCGGGCGAAACCTGGATTTTGCAGCAGGTGCAGGCTGCCGGAGCCGCTGGCTATCTGGTGCGCAACTACGACCAGCTCCAGTGGTTTGGCGGGGCCGATTGTGTCGGTGACTTCTCCCTGAATGTGGCCAACCCGCTGACGGCGGCCTACTTCCGCCAGTTGGGACTGACTCGCCTCACCGCCTCCTACGACCTGAACAACCAGCAGCTCGAAGCCCTGCTGCAAACCGCGCCGCCCGACTGGTTCGAGATCACCATCCACCAGCACATGCCGATGTTCCACATGGAGCACTGCGTTTTCTGCGCTTTTCTATCTGAAGGCACCGACTTCACCAACTGCGGGCGGCCCTGCGAACAGCACCAGGTGACGCTGCGCGACCGGATCGGCACCGAGCATATTCTCCAGGCCGATGTCGGCTGCCGCAACACGGTGTTCAACGGGCTGGCCCAGACCGGGGCCGAATATGTGGATCGCCTGCGAGAATTGGGAGCCCGCTACTTCCGCATCGAGTTTGTCAACGAAACGCCAGCCCAGGTGAGTCAGACGATTGCCTATTACCAGAAACTGCTCAGGGGCGAAATCAGCGGCAGCCAGCTCTGGCGCGAGCTAAAGCTACAGAATCAGCTGGGAGTGACGCGGGGAACGTTGGGGTGAATTAAACAGGTGAAATAGGGCTGGGGTCTTCGCGGTCGAACGGGCAGTCGGACAGCAGTGCTGCAAAAAGCTGGCCTGATACACTGGCCTGAAAACCGGCCCATTGCTGGCTGACGGTGACGTTGTAAGCAGCGGCGTTATAAGCAGCGGTATTATATGCGGTGGATTATAAACAGTGGCATCATAAAAAGAACAGGCCCTTCTGATCTGCGAACACCATGCTTGCCAACTCCGTCACCTCTGCCCAGCTCGATGCCATCCTGAATCGCGCCCTGACTGGGGCCGACCTGACCGAGGCCGAGGGCGTGGTCTTACTTCAACAGAGCGATGAGGCGGCAGTTGAGGCGATTCGAGCTACGGCAGATCAGCTGCGGCAGCGGCAGGCGGGTGAGGTAGTCACCTATGTGATCAACCGCAACATCAACTTCACCAACATCTGCGAACAGCATTGTAGCTTTTGCGCCTTCCGCCGCGATGCTGAACAGGACGGAGCCTACTGGCTGAACCAGGCCAGCATTCTGGAGAAGACTACAGAGGCCGTAGCGGTCGGGGCAACCGAGATCTGTATGCAGGGCGGCCTCAACCCCCAGGCCAAGCGGGACGGCAGTTCGCTGGCCTACTACCTCGATCTGGTTTGCACGATCAAATCTGCCTTTCCGGCCCTGCACCTGCACGCCTTCTCGCCCCAGGAGGTGCAGTTTATCGCTCGAGAAGACGGCCTCAGCTATGGGCAGGTGATTGGCGCGCTTCAGGAGGCCGGAGTGGGGTCGATGCCCGGTACTGCCGCCGAAGTGCTGGATGACCAGGTGCGGCAGGTGCTCTGTCCTGAGAAAATCGACAGCGCCACCTGGCTAGAAATTATCGCCACCGCCCATCGACTGGGGATGCCGACCACCAGCACAATGCTGTCGGGCCATATCGAGACACCCCAGCAGCAGATGCGCCATTTGGGCCAGCTCCGGACGCTCCAACAGCAGGGCCAGACTGCTCCAGCCCGGATCACGGAATTCATTTTGCTGCCCTTTGTCGGCCAGGATGCCCCGAAGCCGCTGCGCCGCCGAGTGGGTCGCGACCAGCCGGTTTTAGCCGACGCCCTGCTGCTGATGGCCGTGGCCCGGATTTTTCTGGGCAACTGGATCGGCAACCACCAGCCGAGCTGGGTGAAGCTGGGATTGGCCGGGGCGACAACGGCACTGAACTGGGGCTGTAACGACATCGGCGGCACCCTGATGGAAGAACATATCACCAGCATGGCCGGAGCCCAGGGCGGCACCTGCCAGACCGTAGCCAATCTGCGAGCCGCCATCGCCTCGATCCAGCGCCCGGCTCAACAGCGAGACACGTTGTATCAGGCCGTAGGAGATTTGTTGGTTTCGCCCGTCTGAAAGCGGCTGGAGTTTATCCCATCAAGTAGCCAGAATTCATGCGAGCAGGGACGACTGTAAGCCAGAACACTGTAAGTTAGGACGACCGCAAGCCAAAACAACTGCAGGCCAGAAGAGGTGCGTATCCGGGAGAAATGGGTTTGGGGAAGGCCAACAGGCCATTCCCCAGCTTTGCCTGCAAGCCAGAATGCTTCTCCGGGAGAGGGGCGGTCTGGTCTGTAAACTAATTTACGCGCGAATCTACCCCATCCGGCTCTGCATAAACCGCTCCACTCTCCCCTAGACAAGGTGAGAACCTGGGTGCTTTGAACACCAGGTCTCCTGCTCTTTACCGATTCAAGTCTAAGATGCTGAACTCACTCGAACGTCCTGGATTTTCCCGATCTGCTAACCGAGCCACGGTCCAAGTCAAAGAACGGCTCAACCCCAAAAACAACCGGCGCGATTTCTTTAGCTTCACTCTGGCCAGCAGCAGTAGCTTCAACGCAACGCTGAACGGGATTAACCGCAAGGCCAATGTCGATTTGCTGCTGCGCAATGCTAACGGCCAGGTAATTGCCGCCTCCCGCAACCGGCGCAATTTGGCAGAGACGATCAGCCAATCGCTGGCGGCGGGCTCCTACACGCTGGAGGCGCGACTGAAGGGCAAGGCCAAAACCCGCTACAGTATCACGGCCTCGTCCCAGCTGACGCCCAGTGCTGGTCCTGTGTTCAACCCAACCCTGCCCGGATCTGGCGGCCCCAGCGGGGCAGATGGGGCAGGGAATAACCTTGGGACAGCTCGCGCCATCACCCTTTCGCCCACGCCCAGCCTGTTCAGCGACAGCGTCTCCAGCAGCGACCCGGACGACTACTATGTGTTCACGGTCGGCGACGCCAGCAACCCCAGCACCAAAATTAATCTCAGCCTCACTAAAACCGGCCAGAACTCGGGCGCAACGATCAACCTGCGCGACGGTTTGGGCAACGTGATCAAATCGGAATCGCTGTTCTCGGACGATGGCGGCACGACGTTCAGCAAAACCGTGGCGGCGGGCACCTACTACCTGCAAATCAACTCAGAGCGGACGACGCCAGCGGTGTATAACCTCAGCCTGTCTACCACGCCGATTCTCGACACGGCAGGCAACAGCATAGGCGCGGCCCGTCCGCTCAGCCTCAGCGCTACCCCGACCAGCCTGACCGAATTTGTCGGCACGGGCGACCGCGAGGATTTCTATCAGTTCACGGTCGGCGCACCGGGAGCCCCCAGCAGCGACTTCACGGTGGAACTGCGGGGCGTGAATGGCAACCTGCTGACCGGCTCCGCTGACCTGCGGCTGCGCGATAGCCTGGGTAACTCAATCGACTCGGAGTTTGTCAGCTCAAACAGCGGCGGCGCTTCGCTCAACCGCAAGCTGGGCAGCGGCACCTACTTTGTCGAGGTGGAAACCAACGCCGAAAACCTCGACTATACCCTCAACCTGACTTCGGCCCCGATCGCCGATCTGGCGGGCAACACGCGCCCGACGGCCCGCTCGGTGTCCTTCAGCCCCACGCCCTACACCGATTTCGTCGGGGCCGGGGATGGGGACGACTTCTACCGGTTCACCCTGTTCTCGAACCAGACGGTCAACTTCACCCTGGGTGGGGCCAACGGCCAATCTACGGTTGCTAGCCTGTCCTACGCCCTCCAGGATGGCTTGGGCAACAGCATCACCAGCGGGTTCCTGAGCACGGGCGAGGGCACGACCTTCAACCGGGCGCTGACCGGCAGCCTGGCGGGCACAACCTACTATTTCCGCGTCGCCCCCGGCTCCACCACCAGCGAAGGCACGACCTATGGGCTGAGGCTAACCAGCCTGTAGAGCTGCC
>JBJTUI010000854.1:0-5559 GCA_046080625.1 Elainella sp.
GGACGTAAAGACATGAGATATCCCTCCAAGCAAAAGCTTTGCCTCTATGTTCTCTTGAAACTCGATCCACTGCCCTCTGGCTCAGCGTTTTGTAACACTTCATGGGAATTCGCCAACAGTATCATCAAAGGGGTCACTTCACTGGTTGTGCACCAGTTGCCCCTTGATCTTCCACCAAATTCAAAGCAATCGATTCTTTTAGCAGTCACTTCACTGGTTATGCACCAGCTGCCCCTTGATGGCGGCCCGCTGCACCAGACTAGAGACGGTGTTGAACGCGCGGCCAGAGGTACGAGCAACGCCTCTGAGGCTACTCCCCTCACTATGAGATTGCAGAATGGTATGAACTTCCTCAGAATTGAGCTAGCGTCGGTAGTAGAGGGTATCGAGGGTATTGGTGAAGGTATTGTTACAGGTGGGGCATTTGAACCGTTGACTGCCTTTGGGGGTACGGCCATGTTTATGAACTTTGAGATGACCGCAGAATGGGCATTCCATAGGCTATGACAAAAATCAGGATGGTTGCTAGAATTCTACCCCACACTTCTCTAATTCCCAACCAAGCTATCCTCCTGAGAGCGACTGAACCGCCCTATAATGCCAAAATTCCAATGGAGTCCTGACGCGATGCAATCGACCCAATTTGAGCAACTCACACCAGCTGCGGCCCAAATCATCTTGGAGCAATTGCCAGAGCGGATCAGGGCAGCATTTCTGGCCCGCGCCTCTGAGATCGATTATCCAATTGAAGCGGTTTTAGAGATGGCTCTAGCCGGATATTTGGACAGTGAAGCCATTGGTTTTGTGGACTGCAAGCCTGAACGAGGAAAATAAGGGATACTGCCTGCCAAATCGCAGGAGGACGGGTGTTATGGCCAAAAGACTGACGCTGCGCTACGACAAAATCGGCGACATTCTTTACATTGATACCTGCCCGCCCTACTCAGCACAAGAATCTGAAGAACTGGGTGATGAGATCATTGCTCGCCTCAATCCAGTCTCCGGCAACGTCGAAAATCTGGAAATTTTGTTTTTCTCTCAGCGATCAGAACTCCTCAATCTAATTTCTAAATCATCAAGGGAGCCGTGCCAGAAATCGAAACTCGCTCGTCCGGGCACAAAGCAGCTTCAGCGCAGATTGATCCAAAGGTCTGTGTCTAACCGGGCCGTTCGGGCTTGTTCTGGCAACCAGCGTTGTCAGCTGGTGAACGCTATTGAGAGATTGGCGTGTATAGCAAAGGCGAGGCAGTGGTTTGAATCGAGCTGCTGGAATTGGGACTGACGGTTGGGCAGATTTTTGCAGTGAATGGTTGAAACGGCTTCGGGTTTAGCGTTTGATCAGAAGCTTGCCGGGAGCTCGGGTTTGCCTTTTGGGGCTAGCTCTGGTGCTGTCCGAACCATTTCTTAAGGTATTCTTTATCGATAGTCGCAGTGTTCTCGGTGGAGAATCAGGTTGGGTGTTGAGCAGCGCAGGCGGGTGGTTGGGCCACTGAACGGATGTCTCGCCCTGTGCAATTGGCCTTTGCGCGATTGACTCTTGTGCGATCAGCTCTTGTGCGATTGACTACATTATCGCAACTGCCCCAGACCGATAATCAAGGACAAGTGAAATGACGGATGCCGCTCGCTTACCGGAAATTATGAAGATCCGCATCATTGTCTGTGGTCTGGGTCGAACGGGGTATCAGGTGTTTCGGCTGCTGAAACAGCAGGGCGCTATCGTCGTGGGCATAAATCGGCATCCCCTGCCCGACGCCGAATTCAACCCAACCGACGAGATCATTGTCGGCGAACTCTGGGCCGCTGCTACCCTACTGGCCGCTGGCATCCGTGAAGCCAATACCCTCGTGATCACCAGCAGCGACGACGCCACAAATCTAGCTGTCGTGACCCAGGCGCGTGTCCTCAACCCCCAGATCCGCATCGTCAACCGCTTGTTCAATCTCAGTTTAGGCGACCGGCTCGACCAGACCCTGCCCGACCACTATTCGATGAGCGTAGCCGCCCTGTCGGCCCCCGTCTTTACCTTCGCCGCTCTGGGCAGCCAGGCCATTGGACAGCTCCGCCTGTTCGAGCAGACTTGGCCAATTCGCGAAGAATACATCGACGAACACCACCCCTGGCGCGGTCGTAAACTCAGCGAACTCTGGGAAGAGCGAGCCCGGATGTTGATCTATTACCTGCCCGCCCGCAACCAGATGGATCTAATCTCGGCGGTTCTGTGCGGCAAATATTTGCAGGTGGGCGACCGGCTGATTGTCGCGACCCAGCCCCAGATTCAGATCACCCAGCGCAACTTCCGCCAGCGGCTGAGCGGGCTGCTGAGCGGCCTCCGCTATTTTCAGCAGCAGATTCGCCCCACAATTCTGATCTCGCTGGTGCTGATGGCCACCATCCTGGGTTCAACCCTGCTCTATACGGCCTTCAGTTTACATACCACCGTAATTGATGCCCTCTACTTTTCGGTTGGCCTGATCACGGGTGCAGGCGGCAACGAACAGGTGGTGGAAAGCGCTCCCACCGACATCAAGCTGTTTACCGTAGTGCTGATGCTGGTCGGGGCGGCGGTCGTTGGGATCTTTTATGCCCTGCTTAACGATTTTGTGCTGGGAACAAGGCTCCAGCAGCTCTGGACCACCGCCCGGATTCCCCATCGCCACCACTACATTGTCTGCGGTTTGGGCGCGGTTGGGATTCAAATTGTTACCCAGCTACAGGCCAGCGGCTACGAGGTGGTGGTGATCGAACGCGACCCCAACAATCGGTTTTTGAACATTGCGCGGGCCTTAAAAGTTCCGATCATTCAGGGCGATGCCAACATTACCGCCACTCTGGAAGCAGCCCATGTGGAAGGAGCCGCTGCCCTGCTGGCCGTCACCAGCAACGATGTCACCAATCTGGAAATCGCCCTGACGGCCAAGGGACTCTCGGCCAAGCTGCCCGTGATAGTGCGCAACCAGAATCCCCAGTTTGCCCCGCTGGCCCAGCGCGTCTTTGACTTTGAAGCGGTGTTCAGTCCGGCAGAGCTAGCCGCCCCCTCGTTTGCCGCCGCGGCTCTGGGCGGACGAATTTTGGGCAACGGCATGACCGCCGATATCCTCTGGGTGGCGCTGGCGACGCTGATTACCCCGGCCCACCCGTTTTGCGGCAAGCGGGTCAAGGATGTCGCCATGGACGTGGACTTTGTGCCCCTCTACCTTGAGAAAAAACAGCAGACGACCCACGGCTGGAATCTGCTCGACCTGGAGCTGCACCCCGGCGATGTGCTCTACCTGACGATGCCAGCCACCCAGCTGGAACTGCTGTGGCGCGCCAATCCCAGCGACCTGGAATCCCAGTTCAACAACAGCCGGATTGGTCTGGAAGATCGGTGTTGAATGTGGGTTGAGGATCAGCGCTGGTGTCCGGCCCAGAAAGTTTGGAACGCTCCCATCCCGCTCCGATACCATTGAGGCGGCTAGGCATCTGCCGGAGCTGCAATCTGGGTGCCGATCTGGGCTTCGGCTTGCCGCACCCGCTCGATCAGCGAGCGCACCTGAGCCGCACCCTCCGAGGGCTCAAATCGGGTAGGGAATTTGCCCTTAGCCACCATGCGTAGACCCAGCGGCCCCAGGCTGACCAGCCCTTTCAGGTCGCGGAAGCTGTTGCCCACCACCTTAATGCCAAACTGGCGTTCGTCGATCCAGCCGCCCTGCTTGACCAGCTCGATCAGCACCTTGCGGTGCCGCACCGGACGGCTAGACTGCTCATCCTTGCGGTCGAGAATTTCCTGCTTAATTTTGCTGATTTGCTCCATTGGGGCGACGCCCATCGGGCAGACCGTGTTGCAGTAGTAGCAGCGGGTGCAGCCCCAGACGCCAGCGGTGCCTTCGTTATAGCGTTCTAACCGCCGCCCGGTCTGGCTGTCGCGCGAGTCGGCCACGGTGCGGTAGGCTTTGGCCAAGGCATGGGGACCGACAAAATCAGCGTTCACCTCGCGGGCATTGCACTCCGAATAGCAGGCTCCGCAGAGGATGCAGTTGCCCACCTGGTTGAGCCGATCCCGTTCGGCAGGCGACTGTAGAAACTCGCGTTCTGGCACCTGGCGGGCGCTGGTGCTGACAAACGGATCGACCGCCTCCAGGTTATCCCAGAAGCTTTTCATGTCTACCACCAGGTCTTTGATCACCGGCATGTTGCCCATGGGGGCGACGGTGATGGTAGGCAGGGTATTGGCCTCGGGGTTGGGCTGGGAAGCTTGACCCGACTGATCTGGAGTCTGGTCTGGAGTTTGGGCCGCAATTGCTTCTAGACGGGCCAGTTCTCCGGCCACATTTTCCTTGCAGGCCAAAGCAGAACGACCGTTGATCCGCACGCTACAGCTCCCACAAATCGTATTGCGGCAGTTTTTGCGAAAAGCCAGACTGCCGTCCTGCTCCCATTTGATCTGGTTGAGGCAGTCTAAAATTGTGCTGCTGGGATCGACTTCCAGCCGATAGGTTTGCAGCCGAGGGGCGGAATCAGCGGTTTGACGAACGATCTGAAAAAGAACTTGCATAATTACCCTGCGCGATGCGCCGCCCCCAAAGGGCAGCACCGATAAAATCAACTCTCAACTGGCCTCGCCTTCCAGTGTAGACAGAAACGGCTGGACTGACCGCGAATTCTGGGGCGAGTCACTTTAAGAAAGGTTACAGAAAGGGCGCAAGCAGGGGCGCAGCAGAGGGGCAATAGTTAGGGCGTGCGGGCCGAGAGTAAAGTATCCAGCCGGTTCACATATCCCGTCAGCTCAACATAACCTTTACCGTTCAGGGGATTGTTGCTTTGCGTTCCCTCAAACGCAACTGCACCTTCCCAGTAGGTCGCGGTCGCAACGTTCAGCTCCTGGTTCGGCATCATTGCCTTTGCCTGTAATGAGAGATTGAGCTTAGGAATTTCAATCTGCCATTTGGCCGGATAGACGGCTCCGTTCTTCCCACTTTTCCAGGTATCGAGCACCTGCACCTGCCAGTCCTGCCAGCTGATGGGCGTTGTTTCCCCAGAAGGCGAAATATAGGTTCCCGCTGACGTATCCTCTATCGTACCGTCTTCGTGTCTGAGCAGATATAGCATCAGGGCTGAGCCGTTGTCAAACTGCATGGAAAACCAGTCCCAGCCTACGGTGCCGACGCTGAGGGAGCTGGTGGAATATTCGTGATCTTTCCAGGTCAGGCCAGACAGGCTGTAGGTTTTGTCGTGGACCGTCAGGCTGCCGGTGGTGGGCTGCTGCACCAGCGAATAATAGTAGGAAGCGTTGCCCGGTTCGTGGCCCTTGATGCTCAGACCCCGATCGCCCTGCAAAATTGGCGGCAGGGTTTGCTGCACCAGCAGATCCAGCGCAACGTCATCCGTTTTAGCAACCAGCCGCACCGTCCCCGGCTCGACTTCAGTGGCCGACCAGTCTTCTAGCCAGACGCGGTAGGGCAACTCGGCCCCGGCCAGACCGACCGTGCCGCGACTAAACCGCTCGGAGGGGTAGAACTGCTGCTCGGCGATGTCGCTGATCGTAAAGTGGGCCGAATAGATCTGCCGCCCCCGCCA
>JBJTUI010000855.1:0-4295 GCA_046080625.1 Elainella sp.
ACGAATCTGGCAGTGCTCAACCTGAATAGCACCATCGCCACCTACGCTTCCGACTCCGACCCCCAGCCCCAGTTCCCCGTCTATACAGCCGCCTATAAAAATCTGACGATTCATACGGTGCTGGTCTACGTCATGCCAGCTTCGGCCTACAGCTCTGGGATCGCGGATATTACCGCCTGCCTGGAAACCAGAACCCTGCGGCATCTGATTGCGCACCGCTATGGGCTAGAGGAAATTGCTGCGGCCCACGAGATGCAGGAGAGCGGTGAGGCGATTGGCAAACTGGTGATCGATCGAGTTCCCTGATTTTTCTGTTTTTACAGGAAGTGCATACTCATTGTTTAATTTGCAGTCGATTCGTACAATAAAGCGTACCAAGCCGATTCTCTTAACCAGAGAACTCCAGTTCAAGAGTTTCCACCTGCTATGGCTCCAGCAGCATTCACCCAACATTCCAATTCAGCGCCCCAGCCAGACTATGCTCTGGGGATCGACTTCGGCACCTCGGGAGCCAGAGCCATGGCGATTGACCGAGACGGCAACTGTCGGGCTCAGGCAGCGGTGGCTCTACTCCACCAGACCCCAGCCGACTGGCAGCAGGCTCTAGAAAATCTGCTGCAAGCCCTGCCCCTTGAGGTGCGGCAAGCCCTGGGGGCGATTGCGGTCAACGGCACCTCCTCCACGGTTCTGCTCTGCGACCAGGACGGCCATCCGGTTGCTGAGCCGCTGTTGTATAACGACAGCCGGGGCGCTGCCCTGCTCGACCAGGTGAAGGCGATTGCGCCCGCCCAGCATACGGTGATTAGCGCCACCTCCAGTCTGGCTAAGCTGCTCTGGTGGCAGCAGCAGCCGGAGATCGGGCAGGCGACCCATTTCCTGCATCAGGCCGACTGGCTGGGCTTCCTGCTCCATGGCAGACTGGGACTCAGCGACTACCACAATGCCCTGAAGCTAGGCTACGACCCGGAGCGGCTGGCCTATCCCGACTGGCTCATCGCCGGACTGGCCGGACTGCCGGTGCAGCTGCCCGAGGTCTGGGCTCCCGGCACAGCAGTTGGCCCAATTCGGCCCGAGCTGGCTGCCCGGTTTGGCATCCCCGCCGCCTGTCTGGTTGGCACGGGCACCACCGACAGTATTGCCGCCTTTCTGGCCAGCGGCGTCCAAACCCCCGGCGCGGCAGTCACCTCTCTTGGCTCCACCCTGGTGCTGAAGCTGTTGAGCACCCGGCGGGTTGACTCGGCCCCCTACGGTATCTACAGCCATCGCTTGGGCGACCTGTGGCTGGTGGGCGGAGCCTCGAATACGGGCGGGGCCGTGCTGCGCCAGTTTTTTAGCGACACCGAACTCACCCAGCTCAGCGCCCAAATCCAGCCCGAGCAGCCCAGCCCTTTCGACTATTACCCGCTGCTCCAGCCGGGCGAGCGCTTCCCAATTAACGATCCCGATTTACCACCCCGCCTCACCCCCCGCCCGGACCCCGTGCCGTTTTTACATGGCCTGCTGGAGAGCATGGCCCGGATCGAGACCCAGGGCTATCAACGTCTGCAAGAACTGGGAGCCCCAGCGCTCCAGCAGGTCTACACGGCGGGCGGTGGCGCTAAAAATCCTGCCTGGACCGCAATTCGGGCTCGACTGCTGCAAGTCCCGGTCAGGGCATCGCTGCAAACTGAGGCGGCCTACGGGACGGCGCTGCTGGCTCGGCAAATCGCAGGTGGCGGGGGCGAGTCGTGATACCCGGCAGGGAGCAAGCTGCGGAGACGGCGGCAATTCATCAGCAGAGAATCCGAAAATTAGTGCAAAATCGATATAACGACGCTGATCTCCCTAAAGGAACCTTGCATGAGTACTATTAACCGCTCTGCCCAGCAGCAGTCTCGCTCTCCCAGCGACAAGCAATCGGGGCTAGTGGGGGAACTGCTGCGCCGCCTGCTCTCGCCGACCATGCTGGCTCCCCTGGCGGTGGGCCTGCTGTTTCTGCTGATCTGGGAACTAGGCGTGCGAGTTACCCAGACGCCGCCCTACATTTTGCCGGGGCCGATTCTGGTGCTGCAAACCCTGGTGCAGGAGTGGAACGTGCTGTTTCCGGCCCTCTGGATCACGCTGAAAATCACGCTCGTGGCGTTTGGGGCGGCAATTGTTTCGGGTCTGCTGGTGGCGATCCTGTTCACCCAGAGCAAATGGATCGAGCGCAGCTTTTTCCCCTACGCCGTGATTTTGCAGACGACGCCGATTGCGGCAATTGCGCCGCTGATTATCCTCTGGGTGCGGCAGGTGGTGCCGGGTGAGAATTCCACCTTTGTGTCGCTGGCGATCTGTGCCTGGCTGGTGGCCTTCTTCCCAATTTTGTCTAACACCACCCTGGGCCTGAACAGCGCCGACCACAATCTGATCAACCTGTTCCAGCTCTACAAAGCCTCGCGCTGGCAAACCCTGCTCTACCTGCGCCTGCCCAGCGCCCTGCCCTACTTCCTGGGTGGTTTGCGAATCAGCGGCGGTCTGGCTTTAATTGGCGCGGTGGTGGCCGAGTTTGTGGCCGGGACGGGCGGCACCCAGTCGGGCATTGCCTACCAGATCCTGATGTCGAGCTTCAACCTCCAGATCCCCCGCATGTTCGCCGCGCTGCTGCTAACCACGGTGCTGGGCGTCCTGATTTTCGTCGTCCTGACCATCTTCTCCGACCTGCTGCTGCGCGACTGGCACGAGAGCGCCATCAAACGGGAGAATTAATCAGACCACCTGCTGCCAGACCAGAAACGTAATCATTCCTACCACAATTGTCAGCAGCAGATTTTTGCGCCAGAAGCCAACGGCAATTGCGGCGATGGCTCCCACCAGTCGGGCGTTCGTGAAGTCTAGCCAGAGGGCGTCCTGGGGCATCAGCACAGCGGGGACGACAATCGCGGTCAGGACCGTCGGCGGCACAAATCGCAGGAGTTGAAGAAAGCGCGGAGCCAGGGTGATGCGTCCGCTCAGGCCCAGGACGGGATAGCGAATTGCAAAGGTGACAAGCGCCATTCCGGCGATTAGCAGAAATTCATGCATAGGTTCAGCCTCGCTGTTCGTTCCAAATTTCACAGAAGAAACCGGCGGCAATTCCGGTCAGGGCGGCCACGATCAGGCCCAGTTGATGCGGCAGAGCGTGGGCCAGCAGGGATACGATTCCGGCAACGGCAACGGCAATCAGCATGGGTGAAGTGATCAGATAGGGAATCACCATGCCAATGAACGTCACGGACATAGCGAAGTCTAAGCCCCAGTTAGCAGCATTGGGAATCAGTTGACCAACGGTGATAGCAATCCAGGTGCAGATCTGCCAGTTGACGTACATGAACAGGGCCGTGCCCAGGTAGTACCAGTGCTTGTGGGGCGAGGGGTCGGGCTGGTTGTAGCGGGCGATCGCCACAGCAAAGGCTTCGTCGGTTAGCCAAAAGCCAATCGCCAGCCGCCAGGACTGGGGCAGATGCCGCACATAGGGCACCAGACTGACGGCGTAGAGCAGGTGGCGCAGATTTACCACAAACGTAGTCAGAATAATCAGCGGCAGACTGGTGCCAGAGGCCAGCAGCCCCAGGGCAATGAACTGGGACGACCCGGCGAACACAAAGGCCGACATCGCCGCCGCCCCCCAGGCCGACAGACCACTGCTGGCCGCCAGGGTGCCAAAAATGATGCCAAACGGGATTGCCCCAATTACCAGCGGCGTGATTGCCCGACAGCCCGCCCAGAACTCGGAGCGGGCCGAGGTCATAGAAGAATCACTCAAATTCATGACGAATCACAGCGGATGAATGCCGTCAGCTTAGCGCGATCGGGCGAGTTGGTTCTTGGACGTTTTTGCAGATCTGGCGTTGCTGAATTCAAGTATGAACTGCTGCGCTTACAGGCTTTGGCGGCCCCCTAAACCCCAAGTTATAGCCCTACGGGCATCCCAGAAAGGGGGACTTTGAAGTGTGTGCTACGCCCACGCGATGCGAACGGAAGCCCCCAGAATATAGCCCTACGGGCATAGCCTACGGCAAGAAAACTACAAGAAAGGGGGCGAATTCATACCACTATTCAGTAACCAAATCTTGGGTTGGCAGTCTGGTTTGCAGATAGCTGGCGAGAGCGGCTGGGGTGGGTCAGGGCTGTTCGGGTTCGGTGTAGCGACAGAAAATCTGGGTTATTGTCAAATCTGGTGTATGAAGAAGAATTAAGCAGCGTTTTTGGTCGTGGAGCGAACGAGGTCAGTGATTGCGATACCATCCTGAAATTTGACTCCTTCAATCACCTGAGCTAGGCGATTAAATCCGCGA
>JBJTUI010000856.1:0-12408 GCA_046080625.1 Elainella sp.
TCAGCTGGCACGGCAACGCGCGCATGTACTTCGGCGGCTCGCACCAGACCGCGGAACCGGCCCTCTCTGCGGTCTGGTACAAGCGCGCCCACGATCTCGCCACCTCGCGCGAGCTCAAGGCACGCGCCGCCTTCTTCGCCGCCAAACGCCTCGTGTCCCCCCAAACCGCCCTAGGCCAACTCAGCGCCGACTTAATCTGCCCCTACCCACCTGGGATTCCGGTATTATTTCCCGGTGAGCCAATCACCCCCGCCGCCCTCGCCCTGCTCCAGCAAGTATCAGCCCAAGGCGGCCTGATCACCGGCTGCACCGACCCCAGCCTCAACCACCTCGCCATCATCGACCCCTAGCCCCACCTCCCCACCTCCCCACCTCCCCCACTCTCCCCATGCCCTCCCCCCTCTGGCCCTACATCACCCCCGGCATCCCCGACACCCTGTTCGAGCGCCTGCCCGGCATTCCGCTCAGCCAGCGAGAAATTCGGCTGCTGCTACTCGCCCAGCTGCGGCTAAAGGCCGATTCGGTGCTGTGGGACATTGGGGCTGGCACAGGCACGATTCCGGTCGAGGCTGGCCTGCTCTGCCCCAAGGGGACGATTGTGGCGATCGAGCGGGATGAAGAGGTGGCCAGTCTGATTCGGCGCAACTGCGAGCGGTTTGGCGTCCAGAACGTCCAGATTTTGGAAGGCATCGCCCCCGACTGTCTGGATCAGCTCAAGGCATCGCCCGACTGTGTTTGCATTGAAGGCGGACGTTCCCTGAAGGCGATTTTGCAGGCGGTCTGGCAGCGTCTCCAGCCCCAGGGGCGGATTGTGGCAACCGCCACGAATTTTGAAACGCTCTACGCGATTTCGGAAGGCCTGGCCGAACTCCAGGCCCGCAATGTGGAGGTCGTGCAGTCGGCGATTAACCGGCTGGAAACTCGCGGTAACCACCAGGTGTTTGCGGCCACCGATCCGATCTATGTGCTGAGCGGTGAAAAGCTGGAATAGCGCTTTAACTTGCCTGCAATCGGCGCAATTGGATCTGCACTCTCCAATCGGTGCTAACGTTTAGGTACTAAGGAGCAGTCCCTCAGAGTTTTGTGACTGCTCAGGTGCTGCAATCCCTCTAGACCCAATGGCTTGCTGCTCGAAGGTTGTAGCAGCCTGCTGTAGCCGCAAGCAGAAGCCGAAGATCAGCCGCAATTCGGGCCTGATCTCCGCTACGGGCTGATAGCTAAGCATCAGCAGGAGACAGCCGAATCTCATCTCAGTCAGTGCTATAGCATTTATGTCGTTACCGCGATTCCTCAGTGCAATTGTTGCGATCATCCTAGCCCTGGGGATGATTGTTTTGGGCGGCTGGTATTTCACCGCCGGGTTTGGGGTGATTGTCTATCTGGGTTTGCAGGAATATTTCGATTTGGTGCGGGCCAAGGGGATTTTACCTGCGGGCAAAACCACCGTCGGCGTGAGCTTGATTTTGCTGGTTACGGCCAACCTGGCCCCGAACCTCGTAGACGCGGTGATGCCAGTCGCGGGCACTCTGATTTGCTTTTATCTGCTGTTTCAGCCGAAGCTGGCCACCATTGCCGATATCTCTTCCTCGATTCTGGGCCTGTTCTACGGCGGCTATTTGCCCAGCTATTGGGTGCGGTTGCGCAATCTGGGCGGGGCCGAGGCCAGCAATTTGCCTCTGGGCGGCTATTTCCCCAACTGGCCGCTCCAGCTCCAGGATCTGCCCCAGGGGTTGACCGTGACCCTGTTGGCCTTTGGCTGCATCTGGGCTGCCGATATTGGAGCCTACATTTTTGGCAAGCTGTTTGGCAGAACCCGCCTGACGGATATTAGCCCTAAAAAGACCGTAGAAGGCGCGGTGTTTGGCGTCTTGGGCAGCGTCGCCGTAGCCAGCTGCGGCTCCTGGTATCTGGGCTGGGCCGGTGCTCCCCTCAGCGGCATGGCCCTAGGTCTGATGGTGGGAATTGCCAGCCTGCTGGGCGATTTGACCGAATCCATGATGAAGCGCGACGCTGGCGTTAAGGATTCGGGCCAGCTGATTCCGGGCCACGGCGGCATCCTCGACCGCACCGACAGCTATGTGTTTATTGCGCCGCTGGTGTTCTATTTTGTGACGCTGCTGCTGCCGGTTTTGGCTCACTGAGCCGAAAAGCGCCAAATTGTACAGAGTGGGGGATAGGGGACAGGCTATGATGAAACCTGGCTCATGTGGAACTTGATGTAGAGATGATGTAGGAGCGGCGTTCGTATGGTCAGCCTCACCCCCAACCCCAGCTATAGCCTGACGATTCGGATGCAGATTCCCAACCAGGCTGGAATGCTGGCCCACATTACCCAGGCAATTGGGGCAGCGGGCGGCAGCATCGGCCAGATTGACCTGATTGAGCAGACGCGCAGCCTCCTGACCCGCGATATCACGGTGAACGCCTCCAGCTCCGAACATGCCGAGGCGATTGTGGCGGCGGTGCGGGCAATTGCGGAAATCAAGGTAGTGAATGTCTACGACCGCACCTTTAATCTACACCGGGGCGGCAAAATCAGCGTCCAGAGCAAAACGCCGCTGAAGAGTCAGGATCAGCTGGCCATGGCCTATACGCCGGGTGTGGGGCGCGTCTGTATGGCGATCGCCAACGATCCGGGGCAGGTCTACAACCTGACGATCAAGAGCAACACGGTGGCGATTGTCACGGACGGCAGCGCCGTGCTGGGGTTGGGCAATCTGGGAGCCGCCGGAGCTCTGCCGGTGATGGAAGGCAAGGCGATGCTGTTCAAGGAGTTTGCCGGAATCGACGCCTTCCCGATCTGTCTGGCCACCCAGGACACGGATGCGATTGTGGAAACCGTCAAGAACATCGCGCCCGTGTTCGGCGGCATCAACCTGGAGGACATCAGCGCCCCCCGCTGTTTTGAGATCGAGGCGCGGCTCCAGCAGGAGTTGGATATTCCGGTTTTCCACGACGACCAGCACGGCACGGCGGTGGTGTCTCTGGCGGCCCTGATCAACGCCCTGAAGCTGGTGAACAAGTCCCGCGACCAGATCCGGCTGGTGATCAACGGGGCCGGGGCGGCTGGCGTGGCGATGGCTACCCTGTTCCGCAAGGCGGGCGTGCAGCATATTGTCCTGTGCGATTCGCGCGGGATTCTCTCGACCAGCCGCACGGATTTGAATCAGCAGAAGCGGGCCTTGGCCGTGGAGCAGAGTGGTTCCCTGGCCGATGCCATGGTCGGGGCCGATGTGTTTATGGGCGTGAGTGCGCCTGGTGTGGTGACGCCGGAGATGGTGCGGTCGATGGCGGTTGATCCAATTGTGTTTGCTATGGCAAATCCGATTCCCGAAATCCAGCCCGAGCTGATCAGCGAAGATGTGGCCGTGATGGCCACCGGGCGCAGCGACTACCTGAATCAGATCAACAACGTGCTGGCGTTCCCTGGGATTTTCCGGGGCGCGTTAGACTGCCGTGCTCAAACCATGTCGATGGGTATGTTCCTAGAAGCGGCTGAAGCGATCGCCTCGTTGATCAAACCTGCAGATCTGAGCCGTGAACAAATCATTCCTTCGGTGTTTGACGAGCGCGTCGCCCCAACCGTAGCCGCCGCCGTACAGCATGCGGCCCGAGCTGAGGGAATTGCTGGCTGCTAAATCGCCTGGGCCTCTAGGCCACCACATCCTCAGGCTGAAACACAACCGTGAGGTGGGATTCGGGCGGCTCTTTCTCGTAAAGGGCCACCACTTCCGCTGGAAAACGAGCCAGATCGGAGCTACGCATAAAATCGCGCAACACCGTGTTGCGATGTACAGTATCGAGGTTTGGCGCGCCCGTTTGCGTGACGATTTCATCCCAGTGGACGGTACGAAAATCGATGCTGTAGCGGGTCAGGCCAGAGGTGTTGGGCACGGTGGAATGGAGATGGGCCGAAGAAAACAGGATGGCTCCGCCCGCCGGACAGACCAGGCGGGTTTGCATCTCCAGGTCAAGCCGCTCTTCGGCGCAAGGCTGTTTGCGGGTATCCTGCTTGATGTGTTGAGCAGCCTGCTTGCGGCCATAGGTGTTCCATTCGTAGTAGTTGAAGTCACCGGAACTGTTGCGCACAGGTCTGTTCCAGTAGTTGGGGTGGAAGGCGACGCTGCTTTCCGAGTTGAAGTCGTAGATCGGCAGCCACCAGTTGATCTGGCACATGGGCGCGGCATACCAGGTATCGCGGTGGGGGTGTAGAGCATAGCCGACGCCAGAGGTGAGATAGCGGTCGCTGGTGCTCATGCGCAGGCGCGGCACGTCCAGATAGGTCTTGTCAGCATCGCAGCCCAGTTCGGCCAGAATGTTTTGAATCAGCAGCTTGGTGCGGGGATGGTGAATGAACCGGGGCTTTAGCGGTGCAGCAATCGCCACGTAGTCTTCAACAGCCAGGTGATGCTGGGCCGTGCGCGGATCGAGATCGCCAAACGCCGCCTCAATCATCTCTCTGGCGTGATCGCACAGGGCCTGAAAGCTGGGCTTGGGGCTATAGATAAACAGATCGCCTGCGTAAAGCCGCTGGCGTCTATCGTCATCTGAAATTGCTGAATCAAAATAAATTGCAGTCATGATTAATTCCAAAACATGGTTGGGAACACCAGCTGAACGGATTCTCAATCAACCCGATTCAATCAATTTCTGCAACTGCTCGCCTTCTGATTATAACGCTATGCATAAGCTCAGAATAGGGGGATATAGTCCATGCAGAGAGAAACTTCTTGCTTGCAGCCAGAATGGCTAGCCCTATTTCTAGGGATAGGGAAACCGGAATTGCAGGAAAGGGAAAGGGATACAGCTCGACATATTTTGCTACAGCCCAATGATCAGCCGAGCAATCAGGAGCCGCAGCCTGGATCTGCAAAGGGGTCTCAATAGGTACAATCAGAACTTTCAATGTCAACTTAATCAATATTCAGATGAAGAATCAAGCGGTGAGCTGTCAAATTTTAATTAAAACTGCGCCATCGGGTATTCAGTTTAGAACAAAGCTCTCTACAGCTATGGCTATCCAGCTATGGCTATCCAGCTATGGCTAACCAGCGGGTTAGCGAAAGTAGCAGAGCTAGAACACCATTAGGACAGGGCCAGCGCAGCCGCTGGGCGAGTTTGAACTTCCAGATGGCGTTGAATAATTTCAACCGAGCGACCCACCCCATCCTCAGCCCGCACTTTCTGACCCACGCTGGCTGCGCGCGCCTTCAGCGTAGTGTCCTGGGCCAGGGTGCGAATGCAGTGGGCCAGATAGGGGACCGACACCGTTTCGGCAGGCAGCACCGGCAGTCCAATCCCCAGGTCGGCGATCCGGCGTCCCCAGAAGGTGTGGTCATAGAAGGAAGGGATCACCATTGAAGGAATCCCGGCCCGCGTCACTGCTCCAACCGTGCCAGACCCGCCGTGGTGGATAGCGGCAGCCATCTGGGGCAGCAGCCAGCGGTGGGGCGCATCCTTGGAGGCAATTTTCAGAACCGTGTCGGGCAGGTCGGCCTCGCCAATGCCACCCCAGCCCAGATCGAGAATCGCCCGCTGGCCGCTTTGCTTCACGGCGGCCACAATTTTTTCGGTCAGGGCTACCGGGTCTTTCCAGATCGAGCTGCCAAAGCCGATATAGACCGGTGGAGGACCATCATCCAAAAAGTCGGTGAGCCAGGTGGGAGGCTGCCAGTCCGTTTGAGGGTCAAGGTTCCAGAACCCGTTCACATGCACATGCTCCCCCCATTCTGCGGGTCGGGGCAGGACGGTGGGGCTGTAGGCATAGAGCGTCGGGGTGGGCTGGCTGTAGAATTCCTTCAGGGAGCTGAGGGGGCGCGGTTTGCTCTTGAGGGTTTCGGCCTGCCACTGCTGCAAAACTGGCCCTAGATGTTGTAAGCAGAGCAGATCGACCAGGGCGTAGGACAGACGGTTGAGGATACCCAGGGGCAGCACGCCCTTCAGGTAGGGATGGGGAAAGGCGGCAGTCGGCGTGTTGGGGATCGTCCAAACGCTGATGAACGGTACGCCCAGGGTTTTGGCAATCAAATAGCTGCTAGGCACCTGCGGCATGCTGATGATCACATCGGTGCCCTGGCAAACCCGCCAGGATTCGTCGAGCAATTCGCGCAGGGTTGGCGTCACAAACTTGACCATGCCCTTGGAAATCGTGCTGACGATGTTGTCGGTTTCGTGGGTCAGGTAATGCTTCCAGGCTTCGGTTTCATGTCGCTCACGGCTGCATCCCGGCAGACAAGCAAATTCTAAGCCGGATTCGGTGACAAACGGCTGGTAGTCCTGCTCAGTGGCCAGACAGACGCGATGTCCGGCTGCTTTCAGGCCAACCCCCAGGGCGACGTAGGGCTGAACATCACCTCTGGAGCCGATGGTGAGAATTGTGATATGCATAGGGCGACTTGGGAGAAATAACCAGGGAAGGAAATAGTCGTATTTTTGAAAATTGCAGCAGTTTTCAGATCAATTTTCAGACCAATAAACTACGGGTTAACAGCGGGGACAGAAGCTGACTGAAATGAAAAGGCTAAGTGGGTCGGTGCAAATATGGGACGGTGGGGGGTTGGGGGCTGTGCCCCCACAGAGGGCTTGCCCTCTGTCCTCTCCTAAAACCATCTTCAATTTAATCAAGTCCAGCTACTTATAAATATCGATAATGTTAAAAGAACGGGATAGGCAAAGTGGAATCTCAGGAACAGCAGATTATCGGGGAGAAATCAACATCAGGAGACGGTATCAGAGGGAGATGGTATCAAAGGGACATGGTATCAAAGGGATACAGTAGAATCGGTTGGAGCAAGCGGCTGATAGGCGTCGTATTGTAAAAGTTTTACCTGATTGGGACCTTGAATTTGGTAGGTGATGCCGCGCCAGGTGATCTGGCGAATCGGCTGGGATGAAATCAGGGCAACGCCGCAGAGGATTTGGGAGAGCAGCAGGGCGGGCAGCAGTTTCAGCAGGGCTCGTCCCGACAGGGGGGTGATGGTTTCGCTGCGGAGCGCCAGGTTGCGGCAAATCTGGCGATGAACAGCGATTAGCAGCGACAGACTGATCAGCAGGTTAAGGGCCAGCCCTGCGCCAGCCCAGAGGGTAGCCTGCCAGTGGTGCGTGCTGCTGGCAACCACCAGCATGGCGTAGGTGCAGATCAAGGTTGTCAGCAAAATGGTGTTGTAGCCCAGGCTCTCGGACCAGGAGGGATGGTAGAGCCGCACAAACACAAACTGCCGCTGGAGCCAGCGGAAAAAGTTAGGCAGCGTACAGTTCTCGCGGTTGACCATCAGGGCTGACAGCACCGGCTGAATTTCTAGCCCCTGGTCTCTGATCACCTGATCCAGCGTCACGTCTTCGACCAGCGAATGCTGCCAGGATTGTATCAACTCGGGCTGTCGCAGAATATCAGCCCGCACCGCCATCGATCCTCCCCAGGGAATTCGATATTTCTCCATGTAGACGATCACGGAGCTGTTCCAGAGATAGCGCACCAGTTCACCCCAGCCGCTGTCCTGGGGCATATACCAGCGGTTGCCTGTGGTTGCGCCAATCTGGGTGTTCTGGAGCGGGGCCACGAGTTCCTGGAGCCAGGTGGAATGGGTAATCGTATCGGCATCCACCAGAGCCACCGCCTGACAGTTGGGGTCGAGCTCGGCCACTGCCTGCAGCAGGGCGCTACATTTGAGGCTACAGCTGTTGTATCGGGTCCGCAGGGAGCTGAGCCGGACGGGAACGGCGCGACCATCGGATCGTTGAGTTGCCGCAATCGCAGAACGCACGACACCCCAAGCGGGATCTTGGGGGTTATCGATCACAATATGCAGGCTGTAGTTGGGATAGTCTTGTTGCAACAGCTGGGTAATGCAATCAGCCAGGAAGGGATCGGAGCCGCGCAGGCACAGAATGATGGCAGCCTGGGGCAGTTGCTGGTCAACCTGGCCAGAGATTGGGACAAATTCCCCAGTGGATTGGCCGACGGCAGCAGCTGAGCCGAGCCTGGTTTGGTTCAGCCTGCGGTTTGTCTGAAGCTGTTCAACTCTGAGCCGCCGCACAAAGTCAATTCCGTAGGGGATCTGTAGCCCCAGGAGTAACAGCAGCAACCCGAACAGACCGATAGAGATCGAGAGCATAGAATCTTAAAGAATTGCCTCAGAAGAATTGCCTAACCCAAACCTGTTTCAACGTCCTGTTTCAATATCTTTCAATGTCCTGCTTCAATTTGGAACCAGTCTGCTTATAATTCAACGAGTTTTTCGGTGGTGATAGCCTGAAGGCGGCGATCGAATCAGGTATGGGAGAAATTTTGTCCCCGCGCAGCTATGCCTTTGCACCCCGGAGGCGCGTCACTGGCCTGCGGAAGGCTGAATGTCATCGAAGCCACACAACGCAGGTATGGCTAATCACTTATGGCTAACCACCTATACCAATTTTCTATGAGCCTGCATAGAAAGAGGGGTGTGGAGACTCCGTCCCCTCAAAGGGGCGAAGCCCCCTTGACCCCCATTTATTCTGTGCAGCTTCAAAAAGAATTGGTATTATGGCTAATCACTACTGAAGCCTGAACCAGTCTAAACTCGGCTCAGCTCGGACTGATTGGGCGGCTGATATTGCCATTGATCAATCGTGAACTGCCAGGCTTGATAGATAGCTCTGACCAAGTCCGGTTCGAGATCGTATTGGTTTTTACGGTAGCTGGTTTGATGATTCAGATAACTTGCGAACCGAGGATTGACCTCAGTGAAATTGAGCAAGTTGAGGTTATCATATATCCTGGCCAACTCCCGAATTGGATCGGCCTCCAAATCTTCATACTTTACCTCGACTAAATTTGAAGCTGGGATGAAGCTGCGCTCGTCAAAAAAGCGCTGCATCAGCTGGCGGTAGATCCAGAGAATATTCTCCTCCAGTTCAGCTTCGCTCAAGGTTTGAAATCCCACGAGCGGGAGGAATTTGCGATAAAAATTTCGAGTGGAAGAATAGACAACGTAGGGATTTCGGTAGATATGAATAAATTTGGCATCTGGAAACAGCTCTAGCAACAGCCGAATACGAGCCGTATTGGTCGGGTTTTTCAGCAGCAGCTGGCGGTGGCCTGAAGCGAGACTAATTTTCTTAAGAAATTTGAGATAGGTGGCTTTCCAGCTCTCTTGCACGGTAGGCGGCACATTCTGAAACAGCACGTAGCGCTCAAAATGGGACTGCATCCTAGTCGGGAAAAACCAGCCATTGTAGAAGCTGTAGGGCGACATACAGCTCAAGGCAAACTCTTCTTCCTGAGGGCTGTCGAGACCCAGTAACACATTGTCCATAGGCCGCTTTTCCGGCATCAAACGAGTCATCAGAGGCTTGGTGATATAGCCACTGCCCATGAACAGTTCTGGAGCTAAAACCTGATGGCAGGAAGCATAGGCCAAGTTGGGGTCTTGGCTGATTAGGTTATGTAGAAATGTGGTGCCACTGCGCCAGTGACCAATCACGAAAATTGGCGGTTTTGTCAGGGTGATTTCAGCCAGGGTCGAATCATAGGCAAGTCGTTCGATCGCTCGCCCCAAACTGCCCGTCAGGCTAAGACAGGTTACGGCCAAGGCTTTAGGCAAATGGGCTGGCTCAACTCCCCCATTAGCGATCAATAGTCGCAGCCAATTGGTCAACGAGCAGGACGCAAGCGGATAGAGTTCCATAATTCCACAGGTTCACAAGACTTGGAAAAACAGAAAACACCATATAGCGTTCGTAAATTAGTTGTGAACAGGGGGTGGGGCTGCGCCTCCACACAAGGGTTTCACCTCTGCACCTCGTTCAAATCCCGGATAGGATCGCTGTATGTTACGTTTCTATTTCGCATCATCAATCCGACTCTATTCAGAAATGCATTGATGCTAGAACCTGTGATCCATTAGAGACAGAATTCCTGCGCAGGTAAGAGTACATTTCGAGTTGGCCTTAGATAGCCCCAGATAGCCCGAGCTGGCTCGATTAAGGCAGGCGCGACGGACAAATCGACTCATCACTAACACATTTTCTACAATTGTCGGATCAATAACCTATAGCCGTACCTTGGTTGGGATAGGGTTTTGGTTAAGACAGGGTGCAGGTATGGCCCCTCTCTGGAATCGCCCCCCAGCCCCCTTCTTGTTCTAAGCCTTCTTGTCTGAAGCCAAATGCGTAGTGTTATAGCAGCTTGCAATGCGAGATTCAGGAACGTTCGCTTCAGATTAATTCACTATAGCGTAACCGAATGCTGGTTGAAACAATTCAGCCAGATTGCGCTATTGCTTCACCAATTCAGTTTGCCTCAGCCAATCGGCAGTGATCGCCATGCCTTCATTAAGACCAATTCGAGGACTGTAGCCCAGGGCTTTGATTTTCTCAATCGAGAAGGGATAGGGACGCAGCAGCGTGTTGATCGAAGCCATGGAGAATTCGTCACTCAGATTGAGCTTGACAAAGGTTTTGACAGCAAACTTGGCCAGAGAAATTGGGGGCGGGTATTGCACAATCTGGGCTAGACGCCCGCCGAACTCTTTCCAGGTGGTAGCACAGCCGTCCGTCACGTTGAATATTTCGCCGTAGGCTTCCTTCTCTAGGGTAAGAAATATAGCGTCAATCAAATTATCAAGATAAAGATGATGCATCAGCCCTTTGCCACCATCGATCAGGACAAACTGCTGTCGCTTCATCATCGCCACAGAGCGCGTAATCCAGTGGGTTCGTGGCCCGTAGACATCACCGGGGCGTAGAATGATCAGCCCAAAGTCGGCAGGCTTGTCAAGCGCCATTAAAGCCTGTTCAGCCGCCAGCTTTGACTTACAGTAGGGGTCATTGCCGCTATAAAATGGTCCCTGTTCGGTCACCTGATTGGGATAGTCATAGCCGTAGATCAGGGCGCTAGAGAGATGGACAAAGGATTTAACCCCAGCTTGGATCGCAGCCTGAGCCATGGTAAGAGAGCCACCCACATGCACGTCAATAAAGGGTTGGAGGTCGCCCGTCTCGCGAAAAATTCCGGCTGTGTGCAAAACGATATCTATATCTTCACAGGCTCTGGCGGCCATGACCGGATCGGTGATGCTGCCCACCAGCACTTCAGCCCCCAGGGCTTCGGCGGCCCTCGCCTTCTCTGGAGTGCGTTGGATTCCTTTAACCACCATGCCCTGCTCGATGGCCCGCTCAGCAGTACGCAGACCGACACAGCCACCAATGCCGGTAATTAACAGCCGTTTACCCTGCAATTCCATAAATCGGTTCCCTTATTCCCATGATTATTACCGTCCCATAGAATAGGAGCTTCTGTACAGCTTCCCTCAAATCCCTCCGCCTCAAACAGCCTCACCGCTTCTCGGGCCTATGCTTTTCGGACGTAACTGCCTTGGCCCGCTCAGACCACTCGGGTGCATAGATGTCATTCGTTTGCAGCCATTCTGCCGTTCGCCGCATACCTTCTTCTAGGCTGATGCGCGGCTGATATCCCAGCCTGTGACGAGCCTTTTCGATGGAATAGGCATAGGGACGGGTCAACG
This sequence comes from Elainella sp., assembly GCA_046080625.1. GTDB lineage: Bacteria > Cyanobacteriota > Cyanobacteriia > Elainellales > Elainellaceae > Elainella. The sequence goes on from JBJTUI010000856.1 coordinate 11,505, forward strand.
TGTTGATCGAGGCCGTCGTGATGCTATCATCAGCTAGCCCCAGCCTGATCCCCAACTTGATCAGCCAACTGGGCAAGGCCACGCTGGGTTTAGGCAGGCCGCTGATTTCGGCCAAGTGATTGATATAGCTGCGCCAGGTTGTTTCGCAGCCATCGGTGAAGTTGAAGGTTTCACCGTAGGCCTCCTGTTCAATCGCCAAAAAAATGCCGTCGATTAGATTATCCACATAGACATGATTCATCACGCTACGTCCGCCGTCTAGCAGGATGAATCGCTTTTGCTGCAGGGTTCGCAGCGGACGCACGACCCAGGCAATTGAGCCAGGGCCATAGACATCGCCAGGGCGGATATTGATCACCCCAAATTGCGGGGGGTGGTTGAGAGCTAACACCTGCCGCTCAGCCTCCAGCTTGGTTTTACAGTAGGGATTATTGCCTTGGTAAAAGGGCCCAGCCTCGGTGACATGCTTGGGATAGCGGTAGCCATAGACCATAACGCTAGACAGATTGACAAAACAGCGTACACCAGCTTCTTGCGCCGATTTAGCCATGTTGACCGCACCGCCCACGTTAATCTCCATAAACTGGTTCATATCGCCTTCTTCACGAACAATTGCCGCTGTATGAAGGACAATATCGACGCCTTGGCAAGCCCGCTCAGCTGCGACTGGATCGGTAACGCTACCCAGCACCATTTCTATCTCTAGACCTAGGGCTGGGGCACTTAGATCTAAGCCCCGCACCTTCATGCCGCGCTGCAACGCCAGCTCAGCGGTGCGCGAACCAATCAAGCCACTGCTTCCAGTAATCAAAAGGGTCTTACCTTCAAGGTTCATGTAATCTGCAGCTATGGAATTTTAATAAGACGCCAATAAAATGGCGGATGCAGGTGTGAAATCAGAATT
>JBJTUI010000857.1:0-12534 GCA_046080625.1 Elainella sp.
TCGATAAAACTCCGCAGAACCCTTGCCAAAATCCTGCATTTCTAGTTACTATGAGATTCGCGTTCCTCAGTAGCTCAGTGGTAGAGCGGTCGGCTGTTAACCGATTGGTCGCTGGTTCGAATCCAGCCTGGGGAGTTTAACTGGAATGATGAATTTAACCGAGCCTCTGGCCCAGCTGTCAGCAAGCTGGTCCGCGATCGACAGCGTCAGGCATCGTCATCACTGGACGCTCGATCAGTCCATCACTTTTTTGAACCACGGTTCTTTTGGGGCCTGCCCGCGCCCAGTGCTGGAACAGCAGCAGCGGTTTAGAACTCAGCTGGAGCAGGAGCCCGTGCGGTTTTTTACCCTGGAGTTGGAGCCCCTGCTGGATCGGGCTCGCTCGGCCTTGGCTGAATTTGTTGGCGCTATACCAGACAGTTTGGCGTTTGTGCCCAATGCCACGACGGGTGTGAACACGGTCCTGCGGTCGCTCTCGTTTAAACCAGGTGATGAGCTTTTAACCACTAACCACGAGTACAACGCCTCCCGGAACGCGTTGAACTTTGCTGCCGCTGCCGCTGGTGCAACTGTAGTGGTGGCTGAAGTGCCGTTTCCCCTGGCGGCTACCGCAGCGGCGGCAGAAGAGCAAATGGTCAATGCTATTCTGGCCAAAGTTTCGGCGCGAACCAGGCTGGTGCTGCTCGACCATGTGACCAGCCAAACGGCCCTGATTTTTCCTATCCAGCGTCTCGTGGCCCAGCTCAAGTCTCTGGGCGTGGAGGTTCTAATCGATGGAGCCCATGCGCCAGGTCAGGTTAGTCTCGACCTCGACCAGCTGGGGGCCGCCTACTATACCGGCAACTGCCACAAATGGCTCTGCGCTCCTAAGGGGGCCGCTTTTCTCTACGTCCGGCCTGACAAACGCGAATCCCTCCGACCTCTGGTGATCAGCCACGGAGCCAACTCTCCGCGCACCGACCGCTCTCGCTTTCATCTGGAGTTTGACTGGGTGGGCACGGCTGACCCAACCCCCTACCTCTGTATTCCTACGGCGATCGACTGTCTGGCCGCGCTGGTACCGGGCGGCTGGCCCGCCCTGATGGTCCGCAATCACAGGCTGGCTCTGGCCGTTCGGCAGGCGTTCTGTCAGCAGTTTCGCCAGACGCCGCTCTGTCCCGAAGCGCTGATTAGCTCAATGGCCGTGATTGCCTGTCCGATTACTGAGGCCGCAGGGCTGACCGGCCTGCAAACCAGGCTGTTCGAGCGGTTTCAAATCGAAATTCCTGTGATTCCCTGGTCAGAACGGCAGGTGCTGATCCGCTTTTCGGTGCAGCTCTACAACCAGGCATCTGACTATGTGGCTCTGGCTGCGGCGCTAACCCAGATCCAGCCAGAAAGCTCCTAAGCCAGGTTCGACTAAACCAAAGCTGGGAGCACCTCTGGACCCCGTGATCCGACAGATCGTTGCACCGACCGACTTAGCAAAAACTTTCGCATCCACATTACAAAACTTTTCCGTAGGCTCCATTCCAGGTGATAGCAGAAAATACCAGGGTAAATTCTGCGGTCCGGGATGACACGCAGCCCCGTTGTTTGGCAGACTGGATGGGCCAGTTAATTGCTGGATTCAATCGCTAGCTTGGCTGCTGTGACGGTCCCGATGGTTAAGGCTGCTTGAACTAGGAATAGGCTGCTATGAGCAGAAGCTGCTGTGAGCAGAATCAGTACCAGGTTGAGCCATCTATAAAGCCGTCTAAATTTAGACCAGCTAAATCCCAAGCCAGCTGATAATTTGCGTCTGTTCAAATCAGCGCTAAGACGAAACGGCTAGACGTTAGGGTGAAACATTGCTACCTGTATCCGCATCTGGCAGGGGCAGACTACCGGGGTTGACTGAAGTAAGATGAACGATCTATTTCGCCAAGCTGGGGGCTGGTTGCCATGGCCGCAGCTGCCTTCTGAGAGTGGAGGCATTCTGGCGTGAAAGCTGCTTCTCGGCACTGGCTATATAGCCTATCACTGCTGCTTCTGACGGCGTTAGGGCTGGGCATTCGGCTGCTGAATTTGGCCGAAAAACCCCTCTGGACCGACGAGTTTTCGACCATTGTATTTAGTTTGGGCAATAGCTTTCTCTCGGTGCCGCTCGATCAGCCCATTTCTACGGAAGTCTTGCTGGAGCCCCTGCGGCCCCAGGGGGCTGGCCCCGAGGCGGTTGTCGCCAATTTATTTCGCGAGAGCAACCACCCGCCCCTCTATTTTCTGCTCAGCCATTTCTGGCTCCAGCTGTTCCCAATACTTCCCAGCGGCTGGGTTTCGGCCTGGGCAGTGCGGCTGCTGCCCGCCATCCTGGGCGCACTTTCGATTCCGCTGACATTTCAGCTGGGCTGGCTGGCCTTCCGGTCGCGGGCTGCGGCTCAGGTGGCTGCTGCGGTGATGGCCGTGTCGCCCTTCGGGATCTATCTGGCCCAGGAGGCCCGTCACTACACGCTGCCCCTGATCTGGATTCTGCTATCGCTCTGCTGTTTTGTGGTGGCGGCCAGGCATCTGCGGGAGCGCCAGGTCGTGCCAATCAGCATCTGCCTGGGCTGGATTGTGGTGAACGGCCTGGGGATTGCCACCCACTATTTCTTTGTCTTTACTCTGGGGGCCGAGGCGATCGTGCTGCTCTGTCTGGGGCTGGTGCAGAGCTGGCAGGAGCGGGGTATCTGGTATCCTTCAGCCCACTGGCGACGGATCTGGATTGTCGCTGCTGGCACCGCTGCCGCCGGGTTAATCTGGTGGCCCGTTTTGCAAAACATTCAGGGCGGGGAGCTGACGCGCTGGATCTACGAGGGCAATCGCTCTGGTCTGGCCTGGCTGGAACCGATTGGCCAGGCAGTTGCGGGCTGGGTTACGATGCTGTATCTGCTGCCGATCCAGGCCGACTCGCAGGGGGTGGTCGTGCTGTCGGGCGTGATTCTGGTGCTGCTCGTGCTGTGGACCTTCCCCAAACTTGACCGAGGACTGAAGGTGCAGCTGTTGCAGCGCGACTCGCGGCTGGGGGTGATGGTGCTGGGGGCATTTGTTGTGAGCGCCATCCTGCTGTTTTTCAGCATTACCTATTTGTTTGAAACCGACTTGACCGGTGCGTTTCGCTACAACTTCGTCTATTTCCCAGGGGCGGTGGTGCTGTTGGGGGCGGGGCTGGCCAGCAGTTGGAACGTCGCCCTCTGGATTGCCCATTCGCCCGCAGGCAAGGTTTCGCCGGTTTTGCTGTCGCTGCTGCGGGTGAGCAGTCGCAGGGTGGTGCTGCTGGTGTGGCTCTTGAGTCTGCTAGGGGCGCTGACGGTTGTCACCAATTTGGGCTACCAGAAAACCCATCGGCCTGATGTAGTAGCAGCGGCGATTCAGTCCCAGTCCCAGCCCGGCGCAACGGTGCTGGTGGCCATCCCGCACCAGACCCACGGCCAGACCGGGCGCCTGATGGGAGTCGCGCTGGCCCTGCGCCAAATGGCCAATCAAACACCCAATCCGCTAGAGCCACTGTTTCTGCTGGCCCACGATACCCAAAACCCGCGTTCAGTCATGGCTACCCTACGCCGGACGCTGAATCAACTGCCCCGCCCGCTGGATCTGTGGCTGCTGAATTTCCAGACGGTGCCAAATTCACTGGTCGAGGAGCTACTGGAGCAGCAGAACTGCGAGGCTGAGGGCAAGAGCCGATCGGTGGATGGCTATCGCTACCGCCACTACCGCTGCACGGAGCCCCTGGCTCGCCCTACTCGCAGGCCATCCAGTGAGTGAAAACCGCTGATGATCGGTATTTCTGCCTCTCGTAACGCTTGAGTCAGGTCGTAGATTTTAAGGATAAAGTCGCCAAGACATTGCCTGGAACAGAAAACGGCGAGGGTGTTTGGTGGACAGGGAGCCATCGCCTTGTGGTTAAAGTTGAGATTTTTCCAAGACCGCTCGTAGGTCAAGAAATGCATCACTGACCACCCATTGAGTGATATCAAACGTAGTTCCTGCTATCTTAGGCAGCTTGTACGAATAAGTTGATCACCTGGATCGGTCTACTGGCTTGAACAAGGGGCTTAAGCCCCTTGCCTGCTCAGGTTATTTTTACAAGACTCCTTAATTAGCCTTCCCTCTTCGTCGAAGATCGGGCCTCCTCGAATATTGACATATCGAATCTCTCCGTCCCACCGCATAATTCGCAAGTTGGCTTCAAATGTTTCCCCTTGACTGGCAGGTGTTCGAATCGCTGCTTCGTGAACTGGGTGATCGTCAGGATGAATCAGCGCTAAGTTTTCTGCCGCAGAGGGTGCGGGTTGCGTGGGGTCAAGACCGTGAATGCGATACAGCTCCTCAGTCCAATAGGTGATCTGGGTATGCATGTCAAATTCCCAGCATCCAATCTGGGCTACCCATTGGGCATTGCGTAGCATCCTTTCTGAGCGTTGTAGCTGTTCTGCAATCTGCTGACGCTGTTCCATTTCCTGATGTAATCGAGCATTCGCTGTCATCAGTTCCTGCCAGACGCGGGTGGTTATGGTATCTCCCCCTGTTCCAGGTTGGAGTTGTTGATCGCTGACGAGTTCAGCGCTAGAGCTATAGACCGGATTCAGGCGATACCCGTGTCCGTAGTGAGTTTGAATGAAGTCCTGGGCACCAGCCTGCTCTAGTTTGCGACGCACGTTGCGAATGTGAGTTTTGATGGTGGCATCGGTGGGTAACTGCTCATCAAGCGTCCACAAGCGATCGCCAATGGCTGTGCGAGAAAACGTTTGCTGGGGCTGGCTCAGAAATAGCTCCAGAAGTTGATATTCCTTGCGGTTGATGTTCAAAACCTGACCATAGCAAGTGACCTGACAAGCAGTCGGGTCTAGACGCACGGGTCCCCAGGATAGCACCGGGTTGGCTTTGCGCCCCCCTCGCCGAGCCAACGCATGGATGTGAGCTAACAATTCCTGTTCATCAACGGGTTGTGTGAGACAGGCATCAGCACCGCTTGCTAAACCCTCGATGCGCTGGCTTGCCTGTTCAGAGCAGCCATCACCTGATGCGAGAGCAGGCAAGATTAACAGAATCAGCACCGGATTCCCCACATTTCGCAGGCGGCGGCAAAGGTTGATGCCCTCAAACGAGGGAGGTAGCGCCTCCAGCAGCACCAGATCGTACAGAAAGGAATTGAGGAGATCCCAGGCTTCTTCACTGCCGCTGGCCCGATCGACAACAAACCGGCACTGACTCAGGGTTGTATAGAGGGTGCTCAAAGACTGCTGCTCGGCTTCAACCAGCAAGATTCTCATACTCTTAACTGCCACTACTCTGTCTCTACCCTAAGAAGTAGATCGTGCTTCAAGACTACACCTATTTTTTACCTTTTGATGGGATATTATGTCTGCTGATTCAGTGCCTCCTGGCTCATGGCAATCGCCCTAAGCCGAAGCCCTTTTTATTGCGTCTCCTGGCGACCCCCTTTATGGAATCTGATTTATCTCGCCTCAACCTGGAAAGCCCAGGGGTTAAAGAGGTGCTCTACTGGCTGAATCGCCGTCAGTTTCTGGCGTTAGGAACTGGATCATTTCTGGCGACAGTTGCCCTGGCTGCCCCGCGTGCCCAGGCCCAGGATGGCACTTCACCCGCTTTGATGGCAAACCCTAACCCTGCATCTTCTGGAGCAACCCCGATGGTAGATATTACCCCCACCAATCCTGACTACTTCATTCCCAATCGCTTTCAGGGTAAAACCCTGCTGGTGACGGGAGCGGCTACTGGAATTGGGTCAGCAACTGCCATTCGAGCGGCACGGGAAGGGGCTAACGTGGTTGGACTCGATCGCAAAGAAAAAGAACTGAATGAAACGATTGGCAGGATCAAAACCGAAGGGCATAGTGCCATCGCCATCGTCGGTAATGTGGTGGAAACGGAGGTGTGCGATCGCGCCGTAGCCGATGCAGTGCGAGTTTTTGGTGGCCTGGATCTAGCTTTAAATGCTGCTGGTGTGATGGATGGTGGTGATCCAGCCCTGCCCCTGAACTTCAATGGGCAACGCAACCTGCTGCCCAGTTCTATCCATGAAGCGACCGATGAATATTGGGAGGCTGTCATCGCGACCAATACCACCGGGGTGTTTAAATCCATGCGGTCGGAATTGCGGCAGATGGTGCAGCAGGGTCGCGGAGGAGCGATTGTCAACATTGGTTCCATTGCGGGGATGACGGGTTTAGCGGGCAATCCGGCCTATGTGGCCAGCAAGCATGGGGTGACTGGACTGACTCGCAACGCCGCTTTAGATTACGCGCCCTACGGAATTCGCATCAACTCGACCAACATGGCCGCAACGGATACCCCAATGGTGGCGCGGGCGGGCGAGTTTGTGCAGGCCATGAAAGCCTCTGGTCAGGGTGGGTCAATGGGAGGGCTAAAAACCCAGAGCATCCTGATGGCGACTGATTCTCAGCATCGCTATTCCACCGTTTGGGAGCAAGCTGCTGTAATCCTATTTCTCCTGTCTCCCGATGCCTCCAATCTGACTGGCTGTATCTATGCCACGGATGGCGGTTGGACGAATTACTAATGGCTGACCCATTAGTGACGCCCAAATTAAAAGGCGATGCGCGGATTAAAACGATGATGAAGAGGTTTCCAGCTTGCTGCTGGGATAGATGTTTTAATGGCATCGTCTTGGCGATGATCATTTCCTGTTTTGCCAGCAGCGCTCACGCAGATCCAGGTATCGACGCCTTACCGGTCGATTTTTCAGGTCAGCCCAACGCCCAATCAGATTTAAGCATCGAGTCTGTTGATTTTTCAGTCCAGTCCACCGATTCCCTGATCCCCGTCGATTTTTCAGTCCAGCCCAGCGCCGCCGAGCCAAGCGCAGAGTCGGACATTGATGTCTTACCTGCCGATTTTTCAGTCCAGTCCGCCGATTTAACCCCTCTGCCTGAACTGCTTTCGATCAGCCAGACGGAGCCACCCCCCCCTCAACCGCATCTGAGTCAGGAATTCCCTACTGCACCATCAACCTCATCTACTGAGATCCCGTCTGAGGCGCTACCACCGGGAGTGTTTCTACTGAATCCTGTCTTGTTGAACGGAAGACGGATTACCGATGTCATTATCCATCTCGAAAATCCAACAGCGGATACCGATCGCAACCAGCAGTTGCAACAGCAAATTGCCGAAGCCTTTGTCATACAGCCTGGAGACAGCTTTAATCAGCTCTTCTTAGATAGAGGATTGCAGCAGGTCAGACAGCTAAATGTAGTGAAAACGGTGCAGTATGCGCCCTTTGAAGGCCAGATCCCCGGTGGGGTCGTGGTGGTCTTATCGGTGCGGCTGACGGCAGAGGCTCCCCCTCAGCCTCAGGAAACGGGGCTGCTGGTGACGGGAGACTGGCGTGAGTTTCCCAATCTTTATACCAGCGATCGGGCGATTGCTGCTGTCATTCTCAGGGGAGGCGTCTCCAACTTTAGCAGTGATAACACCTGGTTTGGCAACGCGGCTCTCTTTACCGCCGGAAATCCCCTGGCTCGTGATCCGGCTGGTACAGGCACCTATAGTTGGTTCGATGGCTACCTGGAACTTGGTGTGGCTGGAGTGACGCAAATTGACACTCTACCCTTCTATGTCTACGGAGGAGTTAGCAATCTAGCCTCTACGACCCTGCAACCCGATTTGTTTGAATCGGATAGTCGAATCTTCAACGGCATTGAAGATCTGTTCGCTGGAGTGGGTTACGGCTATCGCACCGACCGCGTTCGTTTGGGGATTGACCTGTCGGTCGGGCGGCAAGACTACCGAATTAGTAATGGCATGTTGTTTTCCAATGGAGCCGGAAACGGGGGCGAGCGCGCTACGATTCTCTCGAATCCCCGCACTGCTTTTGACAACACAGTGCTGGCTCAGATGCGCTGGAATGATATTCGCTTTGAAGGGTTCTATCTCGATCCCGATGATTTGCCCCTGCTCGATACCCGCACCCGATTTTTGGGAGCGAATTTGCAATATGACAATAATCGCTCTCTCCAGTTAGGACTGAGCTATATCAATGTCCCGCAGTCAGATGCTTCGTACTTCACCCAAACGGACGTCTTTTCTCGGGAAGGGTTAAATGTCATTTATCCCCGGATTCTCTTAACCAATCCATTTGGGCTTGACGGGCTGTGGCTCCAGGCGGAATACGCCCATCAGTGGAATAATAATTTTGACATGAACGCCAATGCCGCTTGGGGGCAAATTGGTTACACCGTTCAGGAACTTCCCTGGGCACCGACCTTGAGTTACCGCTATGCCTATTTCAGCGGCGATGATCCCGATACCGAAGCCTTTGAGCGGTTTGACCCGTTGTTGTCCGGAGGGAACCCAAACACCTGGATTCAAGGTGCAAATCTGGTCAAGATCTATCAGAATTCCAATCTGATCACCCAACAGCTTCTATTCCGTCTGCGGCCCTCTCAGAGGGTTGATCTCTCCCTGCAATATATTCACTTATCTGCTGCACAGCTCAATAATTTGGGCGGGACGCAAGCGTTCTCTTTTCTCGAATCATCCGAAATTGGGCAGGAGATCACTTTGACTGGTCAATACAATTTTTCTCGAAACTTCCTGTTGTACGCCAGCGGTTCTATCGCCTTTCCGGGTGCCGCCGTTCAGCGAGTTGTGGGAGGGAATCCTGGCCCCTGGTATTTCCTGCAACTCTCGTTTCTGATGAACTTCTGAGCGATCGCCACAAATCAGAGACAGAGAACCTGAGTCAGTTCAAAACTGGTGGGAGAGAATGGGGTTGTCCAAAGGCGACGGGATTGACCGTGACACGGCTGAGTTTGCGGTTGAGTCGATTCGGCGCTGGTGGGAGCAACTCGGCCAAGCCCAATACGCCGCAGTCGGCATCTGTTGATTATGGCTAACTGTGGAGGGAGTAATGGTCATCGCAATCGTCTGTGGAAGCCGAAGTTGATTGATCTGAAAACCGCTGTAACTTGATTAGCAAGACCCCGTTTCGGGGCAAGGGCAGTGCTCCGTTTGCTTTATGGTTGCTTCTTTTCAACGCCTTCTCCCCCTGCTTAGTCTAAACTCCAGTCACCAAGCGACCGACTAGCTGAAAGTAGAGCCGATTAACGCCGACTTGTGCCACTGCTGATCCTGCACCACTGTATGCGCCTGCCAGCTGGGGTCAGGGGCCGGATAGTCGGCCCGGTAGTGGCCACCCCGGCTCTCGGTGCGGAAGGCCGCGCTTTTGAGCAGCAGCAGCCCGACATCCAGCAAATTGCGCAGCTCGCCCCACTGCCTCAGCGCCAAACTGACCTCCGGAGGCAAAATCAGCGTTCGATCAGGCTTTAGCAGCCCCTCAGCCAGCGGCTGACTCAGGCCGACAAACTCCTGCCGCCACCCTTCCACCTGCGCGATCGCCGCCTCCAGACTCGCCTGCTCGCGGCTAATCCCAGCACTCTGCCACATCAAATGCGCCAGCTCCTGCCGCCACTGCTGCAACTGCTGCGAATCCAGCCCAGCCCAATCCAGCTGCCTTTGTTCCATCTCCCCCATCTCCCCCATCTCCCCCACCTCCAGCCTCCCCAACTGCGCCCCAAACACCAGACATTCCAGCAGCGAGTTGCTGGCCAAACGATTTGCCCCATGTACCCCCGTACTGGCAGTTTCACCTACGGCATAGAGGCCGGACAGGGTCGTTTGGCTGGATTGGTCTGCCGTGATGCCCCCCATCCAGTAGTGGGCGGCGGGCGCTACGGGAATTGGGGTCGTGAATAGATCGACACCCCAGCGCTGGCAGACCTGGATGATGTTGGGAAAGCGGTGGCTGATGCGGTCAGACGGGATGGGACGCAGATCGAGGTAGACATGCGATTGGTCGGGATGCTGGGCCAGATGGTTAAAAATGGCGCGACTAACCACGTCTCGGGGCGCGAGTTCGCCAGCCGGGTGGTAGTCAAAGGCAAATCGGCGTCCGGTCTGGTCCACCAGATGGGCTCCCTCTCCCCGCACGGCTTCGCTGATCAAAAACCGGGGCGCACCCGGAACCGTCAGAGCTGTAGGGTGAAACTGGACAAACTCCAGATCGCGAACTTCTGCCCCGGCCCGCCAGGCCATCGCCACACCATCCCCCGTGCTCAGGGCTGGATTGGTTGTCTGGGCGTAGATCTGACCACCGCCCCCCGTGGCTAGCACTAAGGCTCCGGCCCCAACCGTCAGAATGCGAGGTTGATTGGCCTCGTGCAGCAGCCGCACACCCCGGCAAACACCTTGCTCTAGCCAGAGGTCGAGGACAAAGCCGGATACCACCTGAATATTGGGCCGTTGTAATACCTGGGCGATCAGGGTTGTGACCATAGCCCGTCCGGTCGTATCGGCAGCATGCAGCACCCGACGGCGCGAGTGGGCCGCCTCCAGCGTCAGGGCCAATTCACTGCCCTGCCGGTCAAACCCCACCCCCATCTCAACCATTGCCTGGATACAGGCAGGAGCCTGCTCGACCAGCAGCCTGACCGCCTCGGGTTCACAGAGGCCCGCCCCGGCCCGCAGGGTGTCTTCGACATGCAGCTGCGGCGAATCTTCGGGGGCAATCGCGGCGGCAATTCCGCCCTGGGCCCAATCGCTGGCCGAGAGAGAGAGCGGTTCTTTGGTGATCAGCCCGACCCGGAACCGAGCGGGCAGACAGAGGGCCGTGTAGAGTCCGGCGGCACCGCCCCCGACGACCAAAACATCAAACTGAGCGGGCAAGGCTGATTGAACCACGGGCTAGGGTAAAAAAGGACAGGGGTTTGAATCGGGCAAATCTCCAACAAAAAATCGCTCCTGGTGTGTGGCAGACGACCACGACGATGAACCCAAGAGCGACTGATTTAATAGCCAATATGGCCAATGGTGACGCTAGCTAATGCTGATCGGCTGTGACCTAGCGACCTGACCTAGCCTAGCGATAAATCCCGTTGTTAAACCGGTCGCCCCCTTCAACAAAGGTATCTTCGGGAGCGGAAAGCGTGAAGTTGTCTAGGTTGGCCTGAAGAATCTCAACCTGGCGCGGGGTCAGACCTGGCATATCGAGGACATCTTTGACGCTATTGAAGGGGGCGTTTTGCAAAATCTTGCGGGCCAGGGTGGGATAGAGCCCTGGGTATTCCATAAAAGCGCGGATATTGGTGTTATTTAAGTCAATTTTTTTGCCAAACTCGGTGGCCAGCTTATCATCAGCGCGGTTACGGAACTCAACAGCCAGCACGGGCGAAGGCGCGCTCTGCCATTCCACCAGACCAGCAGCCGTAGCAGGTCCGGACGGCAGCAGGAGAGCACCCACAGTCAGGCAAAGGGCCATTACCACGCCAAACAGTCGTTTCATCGATCTCATCCCTCCCAGTAGTCGATTCAATTTCATCCTAAATGGTTTATAGACACAGCTTTCTCTATTAGAGACTATCACCTTTCCTAGCCTGTTTTGAGAAATCTGGTAGCAGTCGTCACCCTGCGCCCAACCCCTCGACTACATAGGGTTGGCCCAACACCACCACCCGATCCCCGGCGACTAGCTTGCGGCCCCGTCGCAGTTCTAGCTCACCGTTGACCTGCACATGCCCGTCCTGAATCAGCAGCTTGGCTTCACCGCCCGTCTGCGCTGCCCCCACCCATTTCAGAAACTGATCTAGTTTAATCGTGGCTGTCTCTTCATCACCCATGCCGCTACCTCTCGCCCCACCTGAGCGCCTGTCAGGGTCGTAAGATTGGAACAGGGACTCGCTGAGCCTGATCCTCTATTCCCTGTTTCTCTCGATATTTGACCCGATATGACCTATTGCCTTGGGATTGTAACGCGACATGGCCTGGTAATGGCGGCTGATTCCCGCACCAACGCTGGCGTAGACTACATTTCTACCTACCAAAAGCTGTTCGACTTTTCCGACCCAGGCCAGCGGGTGATTTTGCTTTGCAGCGCTGGCAATCTTTCCATCACCCAGTCGGTGCTGAATGTGTTAGAGCAGGATCTGCGGCTGCGCGAAAGCGAAAACCTGCACACCATGGCCACCATGTATGACGTGGCCCGCTATGTGGGCAACAAAATTCGCTACATTCAGCAGCAAGAGCGCAACTGGCTGGAGAAAGACGGCATCGACTTCAAATGTACGCTGCTATTGGGCGGGCAGATTCGCGGCGAGTCTCCGGCTCTTTATATGATTTATAGCCAGGGCAATTTCATCCAGGCCACGACCGAGACGCCATTTTTACAGATTGGCGAAACCAAATACGGTAAACCAATTCTGGATCGGACTCTGGGATTCAACACGGCGCTGGAAGATGCGGCCAAGGTGGCCCTGCTGTCGCTCGACTCCACCATGAAGTCAAACATTTCGGTAGGGCCGCCGATCGATCTGGTGCTCTACGAGGCCCACAGCTTTTTCATCAAGCATCAGGTGCGGCTGCGCTCGGGCGACCCCTATCTAGAAAAAATGCGGCGGTTGTGGGAGTCATCGCTGCGAGAGGCATTTGAACGCATGCCCAACGTGGATTGGAAGCAGTACGAAGCCCGAGACGAGCGTTAGGACTGGTGCTTCTAGC